>CAYMGO010000005.1:42788-48630 GCA_964390015.1 uncultured Anaerolinea sp.
GTTACTAGGTTCAGCAGATGGTTGGGCAGCAGGTGCTTTACATTGGCAAAGGGTGTGCTAGTTCCCGGCCACCAAGGTTCATGTGAGGCACTGATGACGGGTGACGCAAGGAAAGCCCGCGCTTCTTCGGAGTAAGAAAGATCGAACTGCTGTTGGAGCAGCCCGGGCTGCGCGCACAGCCACGTACTGCCGTTCTCATCGCGATAATGGAAGACCTGGCGTAAACCGGCGGTATCCATCAAGACAAGTTGTTCCTCCGCCGAAAAAATGAAAAGCACGTAGCGGCCGCTGACGTGGTCCAGGGCGGCGATCAGGTCAGTATTGTTCAGATTACTTGAAAGCAGATCGCGCAGCACCTGACTGTTATCAGACTGCGTGTGCTGAGGATCGAGCATGTAACCCAGCATCACCAGGGCGCGTTGTCCATCATCCACACGGGTGTATTCCAGCTCAGGGTGCACTGCCAGTTCATGCCCGTTGGGCAGCTGGTAACGCTGCCATGTGGCGAAACCTTTCACCCTGGGGCCGTATATGTACTGCCGGCGGTATAGCAACCTGGAACGCTGCTTGCTATCCATCATTTATCCGGCGGGAGTATGGAAGGTCAGCAGGTCGAATGTGCGCTTGTAATGCTTCAACCCGGACCCGGAGAGCACATCCGCCATGGAGATCTCCTTGAAGTCTTTCTCTCTGAAAACCATGTGCCAGGGGAATGGCAGGGGGTATTTGAAAAAGAACAGGTAGGCGTATTTCCACGCGAGGTTGGTCTGTTCCTCGTTCAAGCGGCATTCGCGTAAACAGGTCAGCAGCCTGTTGAGCAGCTTGAAGTATTCGACCCAGGTGTTGGGATCGTGGGTGAAGCCGCGGTTGCGGTAGTGAGTCTTGCCGGCAACAATTACGGGAATACCACGCATGGCCATTTCAAGGCCCACGGTTGTGGTGTATACCAAACCCAGGTCAGCCACATCCATCAGGTCGTAAGTGTTCACTTCAGCCAGCGGTTCAATGAGGTGAATGTGCTGCGGCAGGGATGGGAGCGTCTTCTTGATGAGGTCATGAATGCTGCCGTGTTTGACCAGCGCTTCACCGGGGTGTATGCGGATGACCAGCTGAACTTCCGGTTTTTCAATGAAATACTGAATGGTGCGGATGATCCACTCGGACATGGATTTGGAGAAGGTGTTCCTGCCGAGAGTGAGACTGTCGCCAAGGACATTGGTCGCCAGCAGGACGATGGGTTTGTCATCGAATCCCAGTTTTGCCCGGATGGCTGCCTGACCTTCTGCGGGGACCCGCTGCCATTTACGCGAAAAATCACCGTAGGTCGAGGCGTTCCTGCGTGAAGAGAGCAGCACCCTTACTTCCTCAAGATCAGTGTTGGTGAGCTGGTAATCAATGTGGTCTTTCCACAGGTCATCCGTGTTCTGCTGCATGATCTCCTGGTTGTGTGCCAACCACATGGCGTTGCGTTTGTCACTGAATTCGTAAGTAGTAGTGGGAATCTTGAGGAAGCGGCACACCTTGAAAGCGACACCAAATTCCAGGATTGTGCCGTTGGGGATGATGGCGACCTCGGGTTTCAGCGAGCGCAGGTAGGTGTACAGTGCCCTGGCAGCGTGAAGGTTGCGTTCATGCCTGAAAATATAGAAAGGATCCTCGCGATTTACTTCTTCAGATTGAAAAGCGTACATGTAATCATAATCAGTTACCTGTTCGACCCCTTGCATCAGCACATCAGGCAGCTGTACAAATGATGAATTATTGCGCGCCAGGTTTTCAAAGTTCATCACCGCAGTCGCTGGGCGCAGGACGGTGGCTGCGTACACGCTCTGGCGGCGCACATCGAACTGCGGGGAATCGACATGCCAGCGACCGTACGGGTAATACCCAAGCGTTACGTCGTGACCCAGCCCGGAGAGCGCCAACCCGGTCATCACACCGTGCTCCAGCCAGTAATGGGTGGATGCGAACACAAATACCTTCTTACCGGTTGGAGATTTGGTGCGCGTTTTTTGAACCACATTCACCGCATCTGGCAGTATCTGGCGGATGTTGCGCAATGAGAAGTTGTTCGGCAGCGGTCGGTCGGTTTGCCGCAGCAATTGATAAACCTCAGCTGTCAGTGGAAGTTCACCCAGGACTCTCTTCAAAATTTCCTTGTTACTCGCCATTTACGCGATTTCCTCGATTCTCCAGTCAAGCCTGGGGCGGATTGGGCCATGGCGGATCTCAACCCAGTGCATACCGGGGGCGCCAGTGGTGTTGATGCTGAAGTTCATTGCGCGTTCATCGCTGAAATAACGCTTTACCATGTACGAACTGGCATTGATGCCTATGACAAAGCGTCCTTCGTTAAAAGTGTCAGCCGGGATGACACAGCGGCTGATGTAGCGACCGGCCTTGCGTGCACTTATCGATTGGAACTTTTCGGGTTCGTCTGTGTCAAACGAAGTGAAAATGTACTCACCGCGGGAGGTCATCAGGTAGATGCCAATACGCAAACCGGTGATATCTGCCTCGAGTTGATATTCTACTTCGATGGTCACAGGTTCCACTGAGAGCAGGTTATCGGTTACAACGCCGGCGGGGTTCTTCACGCGCACCGCCACGGGTTTGAACGGATGTGCCGCGGAAGTAAGCTCTTCAGTCGTGTAGCGGCGTTCACCGCTGGCGGAGAAATCGTTAGTGAGGTAATAATCCACTGCCTCCGGGGTGCGCGCGCGCAGCACCATGATGCCTTTGTCCAGGATAATGCACTCCTGGGTGAGGCGCTGGATAGCCGACATGTTGTGGCTGACGAAGATCACTGTACGTCCCTCTGAGGCGACGTCGCTCATCTTGCCCAGGCACTTGCGCTGAAATTCAGCGTCTCCAACAGCGAGGACTTCATCCACCACCAGGATCTCAGGCTCAAGGTGGGCAGAAACGGCAAAGGCCAGGCGCATATACATGCCGCTGGAATAACGTTTCACCGGGGTATCGATGAACTTTTCGATCTCAGAAAATGCCACGATCTCGTCAAACTTGTTTTCGATCTCAGTCTTCTTCATACCGAGGATGGCGCCGTTGAGAAAGATATTCTCTCGCCCGGTGAGTTCAGGGTGAAAACCAGTTCCCACTTCCAGCAAAGAGCCTACCCGGCCGTGGATCTCAGCAGAGCCTTCGGTCGGTTCGACCACGCGCGATAGAATTTTTAGCAAGGTGCTTTTTCCCGCGCCGTTCTTGCCGATCACCCCCAGCACCTGCCCGTGTTCTAGTGAAAAATCCACGTGCCTTAGTGCCCAGAATTTTTCGCTACCTGTAGGGTTCAGCAGAGTCTTCATCGGGCTTTTGATCGTTTCAACGATCTTCTCTCGCAGCGTGGTATAGCGGGAGGATTCCCGGAAAATGTTGTATTGTTTACCAATATCGTCAACGCGGACTGCCAGGTTGCTCATTCTCAAATTCCTTTAGATCATATCGGCGAACTGTTTTTCCATGCGCCGGAAGTAGAACATGCCTGTGATCAGGACAACGACCGCAATTAGCGAAGACACCAGGATCATCCCCGCGTTTACCGATTGCGTGGTTCCCAGCAGCGCGTAACGGAACCCCTCAACCACACCGGTCATGGGGTTGAGCGCGTAAAGCAGGCGCCACTTTTCGGGGATCATGCTGGAGGGATAGACCACCGGGGTGAGGTACATCCACAGGTTGGCGATGAAGGGCATGATGTAGCCGACATCGCGGTAGCGCACCATCAGCGCAGAGGACCAGAAGCCCACTCCCAGCGCGGTAACCAGCGCCAGCAGGATGAGCAGCGGCAGCCAAAGAATGGCGATGGTTGGTGTGACCTTGTAAAAGATCATCATGCCAATGAGGATGGTGAACCCGATGAAGAAGTCCACCACGCTGGACATCACTGACGCCAGCGGTATGATCATGCGCGGGAAGTAGATCTTGGAGATCATGTTGCTGTTGGATACCATCGAGCGGCTGGCGACACCCAGCGCAGCGGCGAAAAGTTCCCATGGCAGGGTGGCCGTGTAAGAGAAGATGGGGTAGGGCACACCATCGGAGGGAATCTTGGCGAAATTTCCGAAGAAAATGGTGAACACTACCATGGCCATGAACGGCTTGAGGATTGCCCACAGGATACCAAGGACAGATTGCTTATAGCGTACCTTGATATCGCGCCAGGTGAGGAAGTACACCAGTTCGCGATAGAGCCACAGGTCGTGTAGCTTGAGGCCTACCCAGCCTTTGGATGGCTTGATGAGCACAACCGGCAGCTTTTTCTTCTGTTCAAGTGTGTCGGCGGACGTCATTTTCGCGCTTGTGTTCCTTTCTGTTCTCTGTACCAATCAATGGTGCGTTTCAGACCTTCTTCAAAGGAAGTGCCGGCTTTGAAGCCAAAGGCCTGTTCAGCGCGGCTCACATCCAGGCGGCGGCGTGGTTGACCGTTGGGTTTGCTGGTATCCCAAATGATGCGTCCGGTGAAGCCGGTAAGACGGGCGATCAACTCCACCAGGTCCTTGATACTGATTTCCATGCCGGAGCCCAGATTGACCGGTTCAGGGGAATCGTATTTTTCCGCTGCCAGCAATATTCCTTCTGCTGCGTCTTCCACATAGAGAAATTCCCGGGTCGGCGAGCCGTCACCCCAAACCTCGATGGATTCAGCACCGTCCTCAATGGCTTCGACACATTTCTTGATGAGGGCAGGAATGACATGTGAGCTCTCGGGGTTGAAATTATCCCGTGGGCCGTAGAGGTTGACCGGCATGATGAAGATGGAATTGAAACCGTATTGCTGCCGGTAGGCCTGTGATTGCACCAGCAGCATTTTTTTTGCCAACCCGTAGGGCGCGTTGGTCTCTTCGGGGTAACCTTCCCACAGGTTTTCCTCTTTGAAAGGCACAGGGGTGAACTTGGGGTAGGCGCATATGGTGCCCAACGCCACGAACTTCTGCACCTTGCGCAGCCAGGCTTCGTGAATCAGCTGCACGCCCATCATCAGATTGCTGTAAAAAAACTCCGCCGGGTGCTCGCGGTTTGCGCCGATGCCGCCCACCTGGGCGGCGAGGTGAATAATAATATCGGGGTTGGAATCATCCAGCATCTGGCGGATAGAGTCCAGCTGCACGAGATCGTATTTTTCAATAGTGGGGATGAACACGTCCTGCGCTCCGCATTCACGCAGCCTGGCGGTGACAAATGAACCAAGGAACCCGGCGCCACCGGTGACACATACGCGTTTATCCTGCCAGAAATTGGATGCCATTCTAATACTCCTGTGTTTCAAGTATGACTTTCAGCCCGACTAATCTAAGAATCGGAGCTGTTCCGTCTTCAACTAATGTGATCTCGTGTTCCAGGCAGGTGAGGCGGCAGATCTCGGCCACTTCACCGCTACCCTCCACGCGCACCTGGTGATAACCGCGCGCTTTCAGGTCCTCAATGGCGCAGACGGCACGCTCGCGCACCAGGCGGTAGAGGTTGAATGAGTTCTGGATGTAATCCACCGTCAGGCGAGCCCTGAGCGCGATGCCCTCGGGGGTGATAATGTACTTGAGCTTCTTGCGCTCCAGACGGCTGACCTTGACGTACCCTTTCTCGACCAGGCGCTTGAGATGCCAGTTGACCGTGCCCACCGCCACTTCAAGCCGGGAGGCGAGTGCCGCCTGGGTTGTGTCGGGGTCCTGTTCAATGTGTTCGAGAATGATGAGGTCGCGGTCGGAGGTGGATGGATAGCTCATGGATCTCCAATATTCAACTGTTGAATTATAAACGTTCAAGGCTTATGGGTCAAGGGGAAAGGTGAAAATGAGTTGGGGAAGGTGTTGTTAATATCATTCAAAAA
>CAYMGO010000006.1:0-20396 GCA_964390015.1 uncultured Anaerolinea sp.
GAGCACTCGGTTCGGGACCGAGAGGTCGGCGGTTCAAATCCGCCCGCCCCGACACAATTCAATAAAATGTCAATTTAATTTGTTTCAAATCCGCACTTTACAGTGTGCTGCGCGACCCGCCCCGACACGAAAAAAGGTGGTGGTTTACTATCGAGCTATGATACAAACCGCCCGCCCTGACCATACACCGCCAACCCATACAGAGGTCGGCGGTTTTTCCATTTTTTGCTCATTGAAGCGCGGGGTGAAAAATCGTAAAATGAAACTGGCTGTGCGCCATTTTTACCGGGGGTGCGTTCAGCCAGGAGAACCCCAATGAGCGATTACAATCCTTTCGATCACATGACCCGCGCGCAGCTCGAGCAGAAGCTGCGCCAGCGCGAAGCCGAGCTGAAGATCCTCACCGGGGTGCAGCTGGGGCTGGCCGAGCGCCTGGACGTGCAGGCTATTTACGACCTGGTCGGCGACCGCATCCGCGAGATCTTCGACCCCGATGTGGTGATGCTCTCCACTTACGACGCCGAGACCAACACCGTTGAGCACCGCTACGCCATCGAGATGGGCGAGCGCATCTACGCGCCGGGGCATCTGCCGCCGGGTGGTTTCCGTTCGCAGATCATCAAAAATCGCCAGCCGCTTCTGGAGAATGAGAATGTGCCTGAAAAGGCGGCCCGCCTGGGTCAGCCCACCATCGCTGGCACGGTCACTCCCAAATCCTGGCTGGGTGTGCCCATGATGGTGGGAGACCAGGTGACCGGCATCCTCAGCCTGCAGAGCGTCACCAGGGAGTTCGCCTTCAGCGAGTCGGATGTGCGGTTGATGGAAACGCTGGCGGCTTCGATGAGCGTGGCGCTGGAGAACGCGCGCCTGTGGGAGCAGGAGCACCTCTTCCGTAAGGCGCTGGAACATGAATTTGAGATCGGCCGCAGCATTCAGGCGGGTTTTCTGCCGGATGACCTGCCGCAACCGCGCGGCTGGGAGATCGCTGCTTACCTGCAGCCGGCGCGCGAAGTAGCCGGGGACTTTTACGATGTCTTCCGATTGCCGGGCGGCAGGGTGGGGCTGGTGATGGCGGACGTGTGCGATAAAGGGCTGGGCGCCGCGCTGTTCATGACGCTGGTGCGCAGCCTGCTGCGCGCATTCACCAATATTGAAACCTACGCCTGCCCCGCGGAAAAAACGCGTCACAGCTGTGAAGAACGGCTGCGCCAGGCGGTGACCTTCACCAACAACTACATTGAAGAAAACCACGGTGAGACCGGCATGTTCGCCACCGTTTTCTTTGGCATTTTGGATACCCATAGCGGCGTGTTAAAGTACGTCAACTGCGGGCACATGCCGCCGCTGATCGCGGGTGAAAGAGGCAGTCTGCGCGCGTTATCGCTCACCGGTCCAGCGGTCGGCGCCATCCGTCGTCCTGACTTTGTGGTGGTCAGGGAGGTGCTGCGACCGGGCGAACTGCTCTTCGCTTACACGGATGGGTTGACCGACGCGGTCAACGCGCAGGATGAGTACTTCACCCCCGCCAGGCTCAAACCCATCCTGGCGGGTGGGGGAAAGCCTTCAACAGTGGTGGCTGCAGTACGAGAAAAGATCGATGACTTTACCCGTGGTGCGAAGCAATTTGATGATATCGCCATGCTGGCGGTGAGCCGCGCCTGAGCGATCAAATGCGTTCTTCATCGCTTCATTGTTGTTTATAATTCACCTGTTATTGGTATTCGATTGAGGAGGATTCCATGCGTCAGATCGCCCTGATCATTGTGGCATTTTTCGTGTTTTCCATCACTGCGGTGGTGCGCGCTGATGTGGCGCCGCCTGCCTACCCGCCGGGGTTTAACCCCGCGCCGGGCAGCGAACAGACCCAGGTGCGCATGGAATCCGAAACCGTGCGTATGGACATCCTCGAGGAAAGCGGCGGGGATCAAATGGGGATTGCACAGGTGCGCGCCGTGTTCAACATGAAGAACCTGGGTAAGGCGGATGAGACCATGGCGGTGCGCTTCCCGGCTGGTGCGGGAGACGGCTTTTTTGGCGTCGCGCCCATCCAGGATATCTTGGTGAAGGTGAACGGCGCAACCGTAAGCGTGCGCAACATCAGCGGCGAGGATCCGAACGAATTTGAGGATGAGGTACCCTGGGTGGAATTTGACGTCCTTTTCCCGGCAGGTAAGGAAGTGAAGATCGAGGTAGCATATACGCTGGAGGCCACCGGCGAGATGCCGTATGTTTGGTTCGAGTACATCTTCTCCACCGGCGCAGGCTGGAAAGGCACCATCGGCAGCGCGGACCTGATCGTGAGCTTCCCGTATGAGGTTGACGAACTATTCCTGCTCCCTTGTATCGAAGATTTGTTCAACTGCACAACCCCCGGCTGGGTGAAGGATGGCAAAACGCTTACCTGGCAGTACCGTGACTTTGAACCGCAGCCAGAGGACAATTTCAACATTACGCTCGCGGCGCCTTCTGTATGGTTGCAGGTGGTGGAGGAAAAGGCGCGTGTTTCAGCTGTGCCGAACGATGGAGAAACCTGGGGCAGGTTGGGCAAACTGTATAAATCGCTGCTCTTTTCGCCGCACGGCAGGCGCGGTTTCAGGACGTGGTTGTATCAGGCTGACCCCGGGGTGGAAGCTCTGTTCCAGCTGAGCGATGAGGCTTACACCAGGGCCATCACGCTGCTGCCGCAGGATGCACAGTGGCACGCCGGTTACGCCGACCTGTTGGGGTATTACGCGGAATTTGCGGGGTACGAGGGCGAGCCAACCTTGCCTTTGAAGATCAAAGCACTGGAAGAGATGCGCCTGGCTTTGGAGCTGGCGCCCGATGACGAGGTGGTCAGGAACATCGCCCTGGATCTCACCTGGGTGATACAGGATGGTATCGTTGAGATGGATGACGGATTTGACTTCCCCTGGCTCACGCAGACCCCGGTTGCTACCGCAACGCAGATCGAGCTAATTCCACCCGCTGAAACACCTGAACCCCAGGTGCTGCCTACCAGTACCACCACGGCGCTGCAACCGGCCACGCCAACCAGCTTTCAGACAGTTGTGACCGATATACCCCGGGAGGAAAGTAGTGGCAAAGCAAAGGCACCGCTGTGCGGCGGGGCTCTGCTCATCCCGTTCCTGTTGATGGCAGGCGTGAAGCTCTTCCAATCCCGGGGAGACAGGTTCTCCATTTGATACGCGTTTGGAACCAGCGGCCGCTGCTGCGCTTTGCCGCGCTTTTTTTGCTGCTGCTCGCCATCAGGCTGCCTTTCTACTTCACGCATCACGTGCAGGAGGATGCCTACATCAGTCTGCGCTGCGCCGAAAACCTGGCAGAAACCGGTGTCTACGGGTTCAACCCGGGTGAAAGGGTTAGCGCTTCAACTGCGCACCTGTACGTGTTCGTGGCAGCGCTGGTGCGCCTTCTTGTGGGTGAGAACGCCTTCATCCCTGTCATCCAGGTGGTAAATAGCCTGTTATTTCTCTTTGGCACCTGGTTCATCGCGCGCGCGCTGCTGAGAGAAGAGGGCAGGGCATTATGGTTGTGGGTGCTGCTCTCATCGATCCCGCTGGCGCTGCTGGCGAGTTACTCCGGCATGGAAACCTCGTTGCTCGTCTTTATTATCGGCGGAGTGTTGTACCTTGTTTCCAGCGAGAGGTCCAACTGGCTGGTTCTGGCGGGATTGGCGCTGCTGCCCTGGGTGCGGCCGGATGCCATTGCCTATGCCCTGCTCATCATCTTCTGGGATAGTGTGCGGCGGAAAACGATATCGTGGGAGAAATTGACTGCAACTGCAATAGGTGTGCTCAGCCTGCTGCTGTTCAACCAGGTCTATTTCGGTTCGCTGCTGCACCAGTCGATCAATGCCAAGCTGTTGATGCGCCACCCGTTCTCGCTCAGCCGATTTCTTGGTAATCTGTTCACCGTCTTTTTCGGCCAGGCGGGGGGTATGTTCTCTCCCATTCGCACTAAGTTCTTCGATCCCCTTGGCGCACTCTTTGTGCTCATCATTGTGGCCGGGGTTCTCCTGTATCTACAGAAACAGCGTAAAGATCGAACATACTTGTTCAACGCACTAGCAGCCGCTAGTATGGCGTTGGTGGTGCCGGTGGCTTACGCTTTCGGCGGTGTGCTTTACCAGTGGTACTTCTGGCCGGCTGCCATACTCGGCGCAGCTTTCCCGCTGGCGCTTCTCGTGGATGGGTCAGCCGGTAAAAGATTCTGGAAACGCTCGCTGCGTTGGGCTATAACAATGGTGATCCTGGTGGGCGTGCTGGCGCAGTTGGCCTTCTCTTACGCCTGGGGCACAAAGGAATTTGCATACCGCGGCGGGATCGGGGTTTGGCTGCACGATCGGGCAAAACCGGATGACCAGATGCTTTTGGAGCCTGCAGGATACATCCCGTATTTTTCTGAGCTTTACACATTCGATGAGGTTGGGCTGGTTTCACCGCAGGTGGTTACCTACCGAGAGGCCTACGATCTGCGCTGGTGGCCTGAATTTGTAATGGATTACCGGCCTGACTGGCTCATACAGCGCGGTCACATCACTCAATTTGAGACCTACCAGGGATATGTATTGAACGAAGAAGAACAGGATTGGTTCCAGGCGAACTACCGGCTCGAAGCGCGCTTCTCCTTCGTACCGCGCGATTATACCGATCGCCCCTTCCTCGCCCGCCTGTTGGAGCTGGGCGAAGCGGATGATTATTATATTTATGGAAGGTTAAAATGAAAAATCCGGCAAAGCCGGATTTTTTTTGTCAGGTAATTCCATTTACTGGATCTTATTAGCCGGGTTTCCCCCGGTCTGGTACCGGTTTTAAAGATCTTTCAGCAGTGTGGAAAAAACGAGGATTGCAAAGCCGATCACGACCAGCCAGAAAGCGAAGCCTCCAAAGAAACCTGCCAGCTGGCCGATGATGCCAAGAACACCAACGATCAAAGCAATTAACCAAACAATTGTTTTAGGGGGGGTTAGTTTCATATTCATTTATTCTCCTTTTTTATGACCCAGCGTTGCAGGATTACCTATTCTTATTGTACACATTTTGTCCATAAAAACAACCCTTAATTTTACTTAAACCACAAGCCGGTCACCAGTGCAGGATCAGATTTGGCGACAACGATCAGCATCGTCAACCCTGCTTTTGGGTAGGTAACGCCGTAATTCGCGCCGTAGAATTGCTCCCGGTCTTCCACGTTCAGTAATGAGATACTGTCTGCCTGGCCGTTCTTGCCGTACATTTTTACTATGTTCGCGAATTGCTCCTCGGTCAGGGCTTCGCGCATTTTTTCATTGAAATCAGTGATGAACAGGCCGTAATCGTCCGTCGCGATGGCGGTGATGATGTTATTGGCAGCTGTATCGGTGTGCAGGGCCACCTGCGCGCTCTCATCGCTTGACAGGTAGGCAATTTCCTGCTTTGCGGCGCAGCCTGTTATTAGCGTCAGCGTGATGAACAACAGGAGCGCGAATAATTTTGTTTTCATGAATACCTCAATGTGTATAGATTTTTATCAGAACCGAGTATACCGCAATCCTGGCCTAATAATGAGCTGCAACAGTCGTGTGAATCCTAAAGTGGAAAAATATAAAAATAAACATTAATAATATTAAGGTATATCGCAGTTGTAACATAATAATATCAAGCTAAGTATTGACAAAGTTAAAGATTGTTGTTAAACTAATAAAAATCTAAACAGCCAGAAGGAAGTTGGAGGTTGTATGAAACAGATATCAATGCCCGTAAAAGCGGACAGCAAGGTGAACATCAAAACCTCAGAAGATTTATCGCTCGAGGGTGGCGAGCAGTCGATCATGACGGCCGTGGTGCGGCACAGTGACTCGCTCAAATTCTCTGAAAGCGGAGACAGGGTGGAGATCAAAGCCACCAGCGACCTGCGTATGCAGCTGCCGGCACTGCAGTCGGTGACCGTGGAGAAGGTTGGGGCGGATGCCCACATCGCCGGGTTATCGCAGCGGCTGATCATCGGTAAGGTTGGTGGAGACCTGGCGCTCAATGATCTGACGGGGGCGTCTGTCGAGATGGTGGGGGGAGATATCTCTCTGCAGCGCACCGGCGGCGCCGTTGAGATAGCGCGGGTGGGTGGTGATCTGATCGGAAACGTTGTGGAATCTGTTTTCTCGCGCGCAGTTGGAGGAGATATCTTCCTGCAAGGCGTGAGTGGCAGCCTTAACCTGGTTGCGGGTGGTGATGTGGATGTGGAACTGGTCACGTCTGACCTATCCGAAATCACCATCACTACAGGGGGGGATGTTAGGATAAGGGTGACGGCAGCCTGTAATGCCCAGCTTGAACTGCAATCAAGGGGAAGTTCAATCCAGCTCGATGCCTGTGGTCAGCAGGGCGAGTGGGACCAGGAACAGATCTCCATCCCTCTTGGCGAGGGTGGCAATAAGGTAAGGGTCACTGCAGGCGGTGATATTTTCATCAGTGATCACAATGTTATAGTGGGAGATTTTAAGAGCAGGTTTGATCGTGCTTTTGAAAATTGGGAGGATTTCGGGCTCGATCTGGAAAAGCAGATCCGGGATAGCGTGGAAGCGGCCACCAGCGGCATTCAATGGGCAACACTCGGCGCGGTGAGTGCCAGTGATAAAGCCCGTTTGAAGGTTGAAAAGGCGATGCGCAAGCTGGATGAAAAAGGCATCAGGATCGATACTGATGGGATCCATGTTGAGAATTCCGGCAAAGGTGGAAAACGGGTCAATGTTACCGGAACAGGCATACATGTTGGAGAAAAGGGTAAGGTAGTAGGGTTTACCTACCCCGGTGAACCCTCAGCCGGCACAAAAACCGGCAACAGAGCCACTGATGAAGAACGCATCATGGTACTGAAGATGCTGCAGGATAAAAAGATCACACTGGAAGAAGCCGAAAAATTACTCTCCGCCCTGGAGAAATAAGGAAGCAAGAGCATGACCTCTAATGAATCGAAACTGGAAATCTTGCGTAAAGTCGAGGATGGAACCCTATCCCCGGAAGAAGGTTCTGACCTGATCGGCATCCTGGATGCCGCCAGTGCAGCTACCAGCGAACCGGAAATCCTCCAGCCGCCTATTGAACCGGATACGCCCGAATCACCACAGGAATCACCTAAAGTATCCGGATGCTGGAAGGCCGCCTGGAGCATGATCCTGCTGGGCGGCGCGGTGCTGACCGCCTTCTCTGCCTACTGGATCTACCAGGGTTATCAGAAGGCCGGCCTGGGCTGGGGGTTCTGGTTATCATGGATCCCGTTTGCCATCGGGGTTTTGATCATGGTGTTTGGCTGGATCCTGATGGAATCCCCCTGGCTGCATGTCCGTATTAAAACGCGTGAGGCTGGTAAATTGCAGAAGATCGTGATCAGCATTCCGTTGCCGTTAAAGATCGTTTCCTGGGTTATGAAGACTTTTGGTCAATACATGCCCCCGGAAGTGAAGGAGAAGGGAGTAGAGGAGATGCTCATCGAGGTCGACCAGGCACTTCAACGGGGTGAACCTTTCCAGGTAGAGGTTGATGACAAAGAGGACGGGGATCAGGTTTTCATTCACATATCCAGGTAAGAGAAAAACGTTCTAACAAACAATGCCGGCGCTCACTCGCCGGTATTTCTTTTGCTGGGTATAATCTTTTCATGGTCGTTTCCTGGCGAACTGCGTTGATGCTGTTCATTTGCTCAGTGGTTCTGTTTTCATCGACCTTTCTTGAGGGACGAGATTCTGAGATTGTTCCTTTTAATACGGCGACAGGATACACCGGTACGGTCACATTGGACCTGCCGCGCAGGGTCTTCACCGGCGATGATGCCGGGCTCTCTGCCCGGGTGTCCATCAGCGCTCCTACATCGGGCAATCCACCCACGGCGCTTGTCGGGCGGCTGGAAGCAGGCACCGAAGCGCTCTCGCCTGTTGGGCGCGTGACCGTGAACCTGCAAAGCGGTGCTGATGTTGAACTCGTCTGGAAGCTGCGGACCGCTTCCGCTTTGGTTTACCCCGGCAACCTGTGGCTATGGCTTCTCTCGGAATCTGGCGAGGATCTGTTGCTGGTGCGGGAATTTGCACTTGATTCACGAAGCTACCTTGGGATGGGCATCATCGCCGTTAGAATTACAGCAGTATCTTTGGCAGTCATCGCGCTCCTGATGGCGGGATTCATTCTCATCCGCAGTTCAAGCGAGAAGGTGCCATAGATTTTGTTGTGAAAAAAGGCATATATGATAAAATTTGCCTGTATTTATTAACCTGACTTTCGGGAGCACTATGCTGCACGAGTGGTTGTACCTGGTCATCTTTCTGGCGATATCCATGTTCATACCCGCGGTAGCCATTGGGGCAGCCGCGCTCCTGTCGCCAAAAAAGCCTGCACCGATCAAGAATTCGATCTATGAATGCGGCATCGAAACAGTCGGTCCCAGCATAATACAATTCAAAGCCCAATATTATCTTTACGGACTTCTCTTTTTAATATTTGACGTTGAAACAGTACTGCTGTACCCGTTTGCGGTCGCTTACAACCGCCTGGCGCTCTTTGCGGTGATCGAAGCAGTGTTGTTTGTTATCATCCTCGCCGCTGCCCTGGTTTACGCCTGGCGCAGGGGAGCCCTGGAATGGGTGTAATTGGGCTCAAGAGGGGGACTGAATGAGCTTCATCGCTGATCCGATCAACTTCATTGCTGACTGGTTGAGCGCAGTATTGACCGGCTGGGGGTTGGCTGCCGGCTGGGTGCAGTTCATCATGTTCATCCTGGGTGCAGGGATCCTCGCACTTGGCGCGATGGTGTTTACCGTCTTCCTCATCTGGCTGGAACGAAAACTTGGCGGGCGCTTTCAAGACCGTATTGGACCCAACCGCGTGGGTCCGTGGGGGATCTTCCAGACCATCGCAGACATGCTTAAGATTTTCACCAAGGAATACATCACGCCGTTCGGATCTGACCCTGTGCTTTTCAACCTGGCGCCGGTGCTGGCGATGGCAGCAGTGTTGGCCTTGTGGGCGGTCATCCCGCTTTCATCTACTGTGTATGGTTCTAATATAAACATCGGTGTGCTTTATGTGCTGGCGGTAGGCGCGTTAGGTGAGCTGGGGATCATCCTCGCCGGTTTCGGCTCCAACAACAAGTACGCGCTGCTTGGCGGCTTCAGGGCAGTGGCAATGCTCATCAGCTATGAAGTTCCCATGGCCATTACGCTGCTTGTGCCTGTGATGCTCACCGGCTCGATGGGGCTCAATGACATCGCGGCGGCTCAGAATGTGTGGTTCATCCTGCAGGCGCCGATAGCTGCGCTGGTGTTCTTCATCGCATCGATCGCTGAGAACGGCCGCGCGCCGTTTGACCTGATCGAAGCCGATTCTGAGATCGTTGCCGGGTTCAATATCGAGTATTCAGGATTGAAGTTTGGCATGTACTACGTCGCTGACTTCTTGCATGCGTTTACCGCGGCGTTGATCTTTGCCACCATCTTCCTCGGTGGCTGGCGCGGACCTGGCGCGGAGTTGTACCCTGTGCTCGGGTTCCTGTACCTTCTCATTAAAACTTCCCTCGTTTACTTCCTGACGATTGCCATCAGGTTCTCTCTGCCGCGTTTGCGCATTGATCAGATGATGGCTTTCAACTGGAAGTACCTGACCCCGCTGGCATTGATCTCGCTGCTGGTGACCGCGCTGGTGGATAAAGCCGTACCTGTTGGTCAGGATTGGCTGCGCATAGGACTTTTGCTGCTGTTGAACCTGGGTGTTTTCGTTCTGGCGGACAGGCTTGTGTCTGTTTACAACAAACGTAAGGCAGTGGAGCGCAAGGTGGTTTCCGAACCAAGACCAGTGGCGGTTACCATCAAAGAAATACCACAAGAAGCTTCAGAGGCGAGCTCATGACCGGGATGCAGCTGATCTTCCTGATCAACGCCGCTGTGACGATCATTGCTGGGGTGATGATGGTCACTGCCAGGCGCCTTATTCACGCTGTGTTGTGGCTGATCCTCACCTTGTTCGGTGTGGCGGTGGTGTTTGGCCTGCTCGAAGCCAGTTTTTTTGCCATCGTGCAGGTGGTGATCTACATCGGCGCCATTGCCATCCTGGTGATCTTCGCCATTATGCTCACCCGCGAAGCCATCGATGATTCTTTTCTCAATAACCACCGTTGGATCTTGACAGCGGTTGTAGCGGCAATCGCCCTGGCCGGCCTGCTGGTGGCTTTATTAAGCTGGCCGCAGGCTGGAACTTTCACCACATCGTTGACAGACGCCCAGCGTGATATTGGTGAAATGGGCGTGGCGATGCTCGACCCTGAGGGGTACCTCATCCCGTTCGAGGTGTCCTCCATCCTGCTGCTGGCGGCGTTAATTGGAGCAGTGCACGTGGGGATAAGCCGCAGAGGAGAGGATAAGTGATCCCGCTTTCCTGGTTCCTCATCCTTTCCTCTATCCTCTTCTCGCTGGGGATTTTCGCGGTGATCACCCGGCGCAATACCATTTCCATCCTGATGGGCATCGAATTGATGCTCAACGCGGCGAACATCAATATCCTGGCTTTCTGGCGGTACCTGTACGCGCCGCGCGGTGACATGGACGGCTTGGTCTTTGCGCTTATCGTTTTTGTTACCGCTGCGGCTGAAGTGGCTGTAGGGTTGGGGTTGATCGTTTCCGCTTACAGGAAGCGCCGCACGGTTGTTGCCAACGATCTTGACACGTTGAAAGGTTGATCATTTAACAGTATGTTCTCCGTGAACTCGCTCCTCTGGCTGATCCCGCTGCCGCCCCTGCTGGGGTTTGTGCTGATCGTCCTTTTTGCCAGGCGTTCAAATAAGGCCAGCCACAGTGTGGCGCTGGTTGGAGCGGGGCTTTCCTTCATGGCGAGCATGGTGGTCTTCGTGAAGGCGGTCACCACCCGCGGTCTCGCTGGTGCTCCGTTCACCGGCTCCATCAACTGGCTGCCCACAGGGGCTACATGGCTGAAGGTTGGGGTCTTGGTCGATCCTCTGACCGCGGTGATGCTTTTCTTCGTCGCCTGGACGGTGCTGATGATCTTTATTTACAGCATTGGTTACCATAATTTCGGTCAACCTTCCGGCAAACACGACCACCCCGGGTTCCCACCCGAAGGCGCTGAGATCAATGAGCACGGCAAGGTGCACAACGTGCCTTCCGTGGAACCGATGTACGCGCGCTTTTTCGCGCTGCTCAGCCTGTTTGCTTTTGCCATGTTCCTGCTGGTGGTCAGTGACAACCTGTTGACGCTGTACGTCGGCTGGGAGATCATGGGGTTCTGTTCCTACTTCCTCATCGGATTCTGGTACGGCAAAGATTCGGCGCGTAAAGCCGGTATCAAAGCCTTCATCACCACCCGCATCGGCGACGTGTTCATGCTGCTTGGGATGGTAGCGCTGTATTCAACGACCGGGACGCTCAACTTCAATGAAATCTTCTCAAATCCTGAAACCATGTCCATGCTCACCACCACGCTCTCACCGGTGTTCGGGCTCAATTGGGCGGGGCTGATCGGCCTGCTGTTGTTCTGCGGGACCATTGGTAAATCTGCTCAGTTCCCGCTGCATGTTTGGCTGCCAGACGCGATGGAAGGCCCCACACCGGTTTCCGCGATGATCCATGCCGCCACGATGGTCTCTGCCGGTGTGTATTTGAGCGCGCGTATGTTCCCGTTGATGACGGCTGGCTGGCACCATGGCGGGCCGCTGACAGCGCCCATGATCGCCATGGCAGTGATCGGCGGGTTCACCGCTCTCTTCACCTCCACGATCGCTCTCGCACAAAATGATATCAAGCGCGTGCTGGCTTACTCCACGATTTCACAACTTGGCTACATGATCGCCGCTTTGGGAATCGGCGCTTTCACCGCAGCGGTGTTTCACCTGGTCACTCACGCCTTCTTTAAAGCGCTGCTCTTCCTGGGCTCAGGTTCCGTGATCCACGGTATGGAACACGGTGTGCTGCACACCGGCAAGCATATTGACCCGCAGGACATGCGTCACATGGGCGGGTTGCGCAAGAAGATGCCGCTGACCTTCCTGACCTTTCTGGCAGGCGGGTTGGCGCTTTCCGGGTTCCCGCTCATCACTGCGGGGTTCTGGTCAAAAGATGAAATCCTCAGCGGAACCTTCTCAGCAGGGCACATCGGACTTTTCATCGTGCTGGCATTGACTGCACTGCTGACGGCTTTCTACACTGCGCGGCAGATCACCATGGTATTTTTTGGTAGGCCGCGCTCAACTGCAGCTGAACACGCACACGAAACAAAGCCGGTGATGACCATGCCACTGATCATCCTCTCAATCTTCGCCATAACCCTGGGCTGGGTGGGCATCCCGCACGCTTTCCCCGGGTTGGGCGCGATCTCACCTGCCTGGTTCCAGTCCTTTGTTGGTTCGATGCTCAACCCTGAAGGTGCTGAAGAAGCGCACAGCAATATTCCTCTCATCGTCTCGATCCTGGTCTCGCTGGGTGGGCTGCTGCTGGGCTGGCTGGCGTACCGCGGTCAAAAGTCCGCGGAGGAGAAAGATCCGCTGCACAAGGGACTCGGCAGTATTTTCACCCTGCTGCGGCACAAGTACTGGATCGATGAGGTTTACCAGAGGGTGTTGATCAACCCGGCGCTATGGCTGGCGGATAAAGTGGTGTACCAGTTTATCGATCTCAAGATCATTGACGGCGCATTGCATTGGCTGGCTGCTGCGGGGGTTTGGCTGGGGAACCTGCTACGCTCGAAATTTGATCTGCCGGTAGTCAACGGCGCAGGGGATGGTCTGGCGGGCGGTACGCGCGGGCTGGGTTCTCTTTTGCGTAAGTTACAGACCGGCCGCGTGCAGCAGTACCTGGTAATTGCCATTGCCTGCACGGTTGTGGCGGTACTGATCATTTTATCCTTACTGGTGCGGGTGTGATTGAGGCTATTGGATGAACTTCTTCGCTGAGCACCTACTCTCTCTAATCCTCCTGCTGCCGCTTTTAGGAGCGCTGGTGTTGCTCGTGTTCCCTGCCAGCAGGGTGAGGGAGATCAGGATTGCATCGCTTCTCATCAGCCTCATTCCTTTCGTGCTGACGCTTGTGTTGTGGGGCTCCTACAACACAGCCGGAACTGACGGGTTGTTCAGGTTTGTTGAGAATTACCAGTGGTTCCCGGCGATCGGCTCCAGCTACCACCTGGGCATTGATGGCGTCTCGCTGGTGATGCTGCTGCTTACAACGCTGTTGACCCCGCTTGCCATCCTCACTTCCTTCAACATAAAGGAACGCGTCAAAGCGTTCATGATTCTTTTCCTCATTCTTGAAACAGGAATGCTCGGCGTGTTCATGGCGCTCGACCTGGTGCTTTTCTTCCTCTTCTGGGAGATCGGATTGGTGCCGATGTACTTCCTGATCAACCTGTGGGGAGGGGAGAAACGTAATTACGCCTCGCTTAAATTCATCCTCTTTACCATGGGTGGTTCGCTGGGGCTGCTTTTGGCCATCCAGATGATCGGTGTCGTCAGCGGTACTTTCGACCTGGTGGCGATCACAGCCACCTGGCCGGCGCTGCAGGGGGGAGAGCTTTTTGGGATTCCCACTGCCACAGTAAAATCCATCGCGTTCTGGGCTTTTGTCATTGCATTCGCCATCAAGGTGCCGATATGGCCGTTTCATACCTGGCTGCCTGATGCGCACACCGAAGCACCTACCGCTGGTTCGATGGTGCTGGCGGGTGTGCTTTTGAAACTTGGCGCCTACGGCTTTATCAGACTGGTGCTGCCGCTTTTCCCTGTCGAATCTGCGCGCTTCGCTGGCTGGCTGGCGGCACTGGCGACGGCTGCGATCGTGTTTGGTGCATTGGCTGCCGCCGCGCAGAAGGATTTCAAACGGCTGGTGGCTTATTCCTCCATCAACCACATGGGTTTCGTTGTGCTGGGCATCGCCGCGGCTGCGTGGGCTGGTGGCCAGGCGGAAGCATCTCTTAAAGAAAGTGCTGTCATTGCGCTTAACGGCTCTGTATTGCAGATGTTCAACCATGGTTTGAGCGCAGCAGGAATGTTCTTCCTGGTAGGCGTGCTTTACGACCGCGCGCACACGCGCAAGCTTGAAGATTTTGGTGGTTTGTACGCCATACTCCCCATCTACGGCAGCATCCTCATATTCACCTCGATGGCTTCTCTGGGGTTGCCCGGTCTGAATGGTTTTGTTTCTGAATTTATGATCGTAAGAGGTGTTTGGCCGATCTTCACCCTGTTCATCGCGCTGGGAATGATCGGCCTCTTATTCACAGCGGTGTATGTGCTCAAGGCGATCAAATTAACTCTTCATGGGTCGTTGAATGAAAAATGGTCGGGAAAACTGGGAGAGATCACTCCGCGGGAGCTGCTGGTGATCGTGCCGTTGATGGTTCTGATGCTGACGATCGGGGTATGGCCTGCCTGGCTCGTTAATCTTATTAATCAAACCGTGATGACCTGGTTTTAGAGGGAATTAGATGCAGATACCACTTCTCAGCATCCTTACACTGACACCGATCGCAGCCGGAATCTTCCTGCTGCTGCTGCCGGCTGGAAAACGCGGATTGGTGCGCGGGATCGCGCTGGGAACCTCCATTTTTACACTGCTGACCTCCACTGTCGTTTTCTTAACCTACGATACGGTCGCGGCGGGTTATCAGTTCATCGAAAAGATGAACTGGCTGCCAGCGCTGGGCATTTCCTACCACATGGGGGTGGATGGCATCGGCGCGGCCATGGAGTTGATGGCAGGTATCGTGGTGTTCAGCGGGGTGATGGTTTCCTGGCGGATCGAAGACCGTCCGCGGGAATTCTTCGCTTTTCTGCTGTTCCTGGCGGCTAGTGTGTTTGGTGTGTTCGCCTCGCTTGACCTGTTCCAGTTGTTCTTTTTCTTTGAGCTGGCGGTTTTCCCGAAGTACCTGATGATCGTGATGTGGGGTTACCCCAAGACACGCGAGTACGGCGGCATGAAGTTGACGCTGTATCTATTCCTGGGTTCGATCCTGGCTTTCATCGGTGTGCTCGCGGTTTATTTTGCATCAGGTCTGGGCAGTTTTGATATGCTGGCTCTTGAGCAGGCTGGATTTGCCCTTGAATTCCAGCGCGCCTGGTTCCTGGTGATATTTGTTGGTTTTGGCGTGCTTGGAGGTTTGTTCCCGTTTCACAGCTGGGCACCTGATGGTCACGTGGCAGCCCCGACAGCGGTTTCGATGCTGCTGGCAGGTGTGGAGATGAAGGTTGGGGTGTTCGCAGCGCTGCGCGCCGGGCTGATGCTGCTTCCGGATGGAATGCGCTTTTGGGCGCCGCTAATCCTGGTGCTGGCGACGATCAATGTGGTGTATGGCGCCTTTATCGCCATGATCCAAAAAGATTTTAAGTACGTCATTGGTTTTTCATCAGTTTCGCACATGGGTTTAGTGTTCATTGGCTTTGCCACTCTCACGCGTGAAGGGCTTACAGGCGCCGGGTTGCAGATGTTCTCCCACGGTATCATGACGGCTCTCTTCTTTGCTGTTGTTGGCATGGTTTATGACCGCGCCCATACCCGGGATATCCGTGAATTAGGCGGACTTTTCCGTTACATGCCGGTGGCCATGCTGGGGTTTGTCATTGGCGGGCTTGTATCGATGGGCATGCCGGGTTTCTCCGGTTTCATTGCTGAAATGCCCATCTACATGGGAGCCTGGAAGATTGCCCCGGCCGTCGCCATAATCTCTGCGATTTCAATAGTGGTCACCGCAGCCTACATCCTGCTGGTCGTGCGGCGCGTTTTCTTCGGCGAAACACCTGAGGGTATCAAGCCGGGGCTCAGCGATATTTCGGTTATGGATAAGATCGTAGTGGTCATGTTGTCTGTCATTCTCATCGTCATAGGTTTATTCCCATCCGTGCTGGTACCGTGGATTGAAGCGGGTGTCAGGCACATCCTTGTGCTCACAGGAGGCGCGTGATGCCGGCCTTCTCACTTGAAATGACCGTCTCCCTGCTGCCTGAGATCGGGCTGTCGATACTCGCAATGCTATTATTGGCGCTCTCGCTCTTCAAAAATGAAAAAATCAACGCGCGCCTGGGATGGATCACAGCAGCAGGTTTAGCGCTGCTGGTTGTGCTGGTAACAGGGTTTTCGCGCCCTCCAGCTGAACCCCAGCTGTTATGGGGTGATATGATCCGCTTCGACCGGGTGGGTTTCATCTTCCGCTTGCTGATCCTGGCCGGCGGCGCGCTGACCGCTCTCTTGGCCGAAATGGACAGTACGGTCGCAAAGAATCCCGAGTTCTACCTGCTGCTGGTTCTATCCTCCGTTGGCCTGTCACTCATGGCCTCCTCCGGCAATCTGATCATGCTGTACCTGGCAATCGAAACCGCCACCATACCACTCTATGTGCTGGCTGGTTTTAAACAGGGGGATGAGAAGTCGGTTGAATCCGGCATTAAGTATTTTCTATTTGGCGGCATCTCCTCGGCGTTGATGCTTTATGGATTCACTTTATTGTACGGTTTCGCCGGTACGACCAGGCTGTATGGAATGGTGGAACTGATGAAGATGAACGGCGCGCCCGCAACCGGGATTGCGCTGGCGGCACTGCTGGTGTTAGCGGGGTTTACCTTCAAGATGAGCGCCGTGCCATTTCACTTTTGGGCGCCGGATGTTTATGAAGGTTCACCAACACCGGTAGCCGGGTTCCTTTCCACGGTGTCAAAAGCAGTCGGATTCGCCGCGTTCATACGCGTGCTCGTGAACGCGTTCGGCGTGGGTGCTGCTGATGTGTGGATGATCCTCGTGGGCATCATCGCCGTAGCCAGTATGTTCCTCGGCAACCTGCTGGCAATCCCGCAGCGCGACATCAAGCGCATGATCGCCTATTCCTCGATCGCGCAGGCGGGTTACGTTTTGGTGGGGGTAGCCACCGGCTCAGAATTCGGTTTCAGCGGGGCGGTGTATTACCTGCTCGCTTACCTGGTGACCAACCTGGCGGTTTTCGCGATCATTAACTGGGTCGAGAAGGGATCAGGTTCAACGGCGATCAGCGCTTTCGCGGGCTTGAACCGTCGTTCCCCGGGGATGGCGCTGTTAATGATGGTCGCGCTGCTATCACTTGGGGGCATCCCGCCGTTCGGTGGCTTTTTCGCAAAGGTGCTCGTGTTTGGCGCAGCGGTCAAAGCGGATATGGTGTGGTTGGCGGTGTTGGGGATCCTCAATTCTGTGATCGCGCTGTACTACTACCTGCGAGTTATGAAAGTGATGTACATTGATGCTCCCGCGGAAACAACCTGGGATGGAAAGGCACCGCTTCTATGGAAGCTGGCGCTTGCTTTTTGCATAGTCAGTATCGTGGTGCTTGGCGTTATCTATACCCCATGGTTTAACGGGATAACGCTTGCCGCGGCTGGCTTCTAGCGGCAATTTTAAAAATACCTCTATGATATAATCGTGAATCATGTTTGATGCGGACAGGAACAGCGACAAACAGAAGTTGAACAGGCGCAACCTTTGGGTCGCCGCTCTCGCTGCTCAGGTTGGTTTTTTAACATTAATCATCATCCTGGCTGCTGTGCTGGGGGGGCTGGCTCTGGACGCGCGGTTGGGCACCCGGCCATGGTTCACGATCGGTTTACTTCTGGCGAGCATCCCGGTCTCGCTGGTGCTGATGGTGGTCATTGCCCGCAAAACAGTCGCCAGGATCAAGGCAAATCACAACGATCACACGAACGAGGAGGACGCGCTTGGAAAAGACTCGTAAATGGCGTTGGGGCAAACATCGATGGGTACTGCTCCTGCTGATCATTTTAAGCGTGATCGGGGTCAACCTCATCGCTCCGGTTCAACCGCACATCCAGGTGGCTGCGGAGAATCTCAGTTCGGAACCGCTGTTCTCTTTGCCCGTGTTGGGAGACTTTTATCTCACCAACACACTGATGGCGATGCTGTTGATGGATCTCGTGATCATCCTCATCGCACTTGGTGTACGCAATGCGGCAAAGAAGAACGAACTCGCACCGGGGGGCATTGGTGGGGCATTTGAGATGCTCATCGAAATGCTCTACAACCTCACACAGAATACCGCCGGCAAGTACGCCGCCAAGATCTTTCCATGGTTTGCCACCATCCTGATCGTGGTGCTTTTTGCCAACCTGTTGAAACTGATTCCCGGGTTTGAGACCATTGGATTACTGCACCACAGCGAGCATGGTTATGCCACCCAGGCGCTGGGCGGCAACTGGTTCACCGTGTTGAACGCAGAAAAGGAGGACGGTTATATTGTTACTCCCTTCCTGCGCGGCGTTTCCACTGACCTCAACTTCACGCTGGCGTTGGCACTCATCTCGGTGTTCATGACGCAGGTGATCGGTGTGCAGGCGCGCGGGTTCCGCTATTTTGGCAAATTTGTCAACGTCAGTACCATGTTCAAGAAACCATTCTTTGGTTTCATGGATCTTCTTGTTGGACTTTTGGAGTTAATTTCAGAGTTTTCGAAGATACTCTCGTTCACTTTCAGGTTGTTTGGAAACATGTTCGCGGGAATGGTACTGCTGGCATTGATCGGGGTTATGATCCCGGTATTTATGCCGTCTATGATCATGATGTTTGAATTGTTCATCGGCTTGATCCAGGCGTTTGTTTTTGGCATGCTGACCATGGTCTTTATGGCGCAGGCCACGCAGGGTCACGGCGCTGAGGAAGAACACGCTTAATACGAAAATTCACGGAGGAGGCGAGAAATCTTATGAGTGGAGACATTGTACTGGCAGCAAAATTTATCGGGGCGGGACTTTCGATGATCGGCGCGCTTGGCGCGGGGATCGGCATTGGTCTCAGCGTGCAGGGTGCGCTCGAAGGCATGGCGCGCAACCCTGATACCTACGGTAACCTGTTGACCAACATGATCCTTGGGATCGCGTTTTCAGAAGCCATTGCCATTTACTGTCTGGTCATCGCCTTCCTGATGTTGTTTGTGCTTTAAAAGCCGGTAAAGGAGTGGACCTTGGAAAAACTAGGCATTAACCTCGGTTTCTTGGTTGTACAGATCATTAACTTCCTGATCATTCTTTTGGTCTTGAAGGTATGGGTGTACACACCATTGCAGAAGGCATTGAAGAAACGTCGTGAGGCGATTGACAAGGGCCTTGAAGATGCGCGCATTGCCGCTGAAGCCCGTGAGAACGCGGAACGCGACGCCGCTGGCATTTTAACTGAAGCACAGAATAACGCTGCCCAGATCATCCGTGACGCCAAGGAAAAAGCTGAAGCCGCCGGACGCGAGGTAAAAGCCGGCGTGGAAGCTGATATCGCCAAGACCAGGCGCGAAGCTCTGGTGGAAGTCGACCGTGAACGTGAGCGTGTACTCGGTGAGATCCGCACTAACGTGGCCTCGCTGGCTATTGCCGCAGCCCAAAAGTTGATCGGTGAAGCGCTGGATGAAAAACGCCAGCATGAGCTGGTGGCTGAGTTCTTCTCGGGTGTCAAGGGCGGGAGGATCACCATCCTTGAAGGCAATGAGTTAAAAGGCAAGAATGCCGAAGTGGTGAGCGCGTTACCCCTGACTGCTGACGAACAGAAGGTGATAAAGGGTGAGATGCTGGCCAAGCTCGGCGACTCTACATCGATCGATTTCAATGTAGATCCCAAACTGCTGGGAGGGCTGGTTGTGCGTGTAGGTGATACTGTGATCGACGGCTCTGTTGCCGGCCAGATCCAGAACCTGCGTAACACGCTCGAATAAACTGACAAAACGGAGGGTCTTCCAGGAATCTTCACTGGAGGACTCTCTTTTAATTTAATGTTAGAATGAAAAATTGATGAAACCGGTCACACTCTCCAAACTGATCAATGATCTGCCTGTTCACTGGGAATCGGACGCGCCGATCCCCGATGTCTCCATCTCTGCGATCCGCTACGATTCGCGCAGTGTTAGGGAAGGGGACCTGTTTGTGGCGGTGAGCGGTGGCAGCGCTGACGGACATGACTATATCCCGGCGGCCGTTGACAATGGCGCGGCGGCTGTTGTTGGGGTGAGGGAATTACGGGCTATGCCCGTTCCTTATATCCGCGTTGCCGATTCGCGTGAGGCGCTCGCGCACCTGGCGGCAGCATTCTTTGATCACCCCGCGCGCAAACTGACCGTTATCGGGGTAACTGGCACGGACGGTAAAACAACAACTGCCAACCTGATCCATGAAATCCTCAAAACCGCGGGCATAAAGGCCGGGTTGATTTCAACCGTCAACGCGGTCATCGGTGACGAAGTGGTGGATACCGGCTTCCACGTGACCACGCCTGAGGCTGTGGATGTGCAGGGTTATCTGGCGAAGATGGTGGATGCCGGGCTTAAGGTCGTGGTGTTGGAAACGACCTCGCACGGGTTGGCACAACACCGCGTGACCGCCTGCGAGTACGATATCGCCGTCGTCACCAACATTAC
>CAYMGO010000006.1:20496-31722 GCA_964390015.1 uncultured Anaerolinea sp.
TGCAACCTGCCCGGCAAATTCAACGTTTCAAACTGCCTGGCTGCCTTTGGCGCCGCGTGCGGCATGGGCATTGACGTGCAAACGGCGGTCGCTGGGTTGGCCAGGCTCAAAGGTGTTCCCGGAAGAATGGAATCCGTTGAGATGGGTCAACCCTTCAGCGCGATCGTGGATTTTGCGCACACACCTAACGCGCTCAAGGCAGCCATCGAGACAGCACGCGAGATGACCGATAAGCGCGTGATTACTATATTCGGCTCAGCGGGATTGCGCGACCGCCAGAAGCGCCGCTTGATGGCAGAAGTGTCCATCAGTTCGGCAGATATTACCATCCTCACCGCCGAGGACCCGCGCACTGAATCTCTAGGTGATATCCTGGCGGAAATGACAGACGCGGCTGTATCAGCCGGTGGAATTGAAGGAGAAACCTTCTACCGTGTCGCCGACCGCGGTGACGCCATCCGGCTGGGTGTGAATTTGGCGCAACCTGGTGACCTGGTGATAGCCTGCGGCAAGGGGCACGAGCAATCGATGTGTTTTGGTACAGTCGAATACTCCTGGGACGACCGCACTGCCATGCGGGCGGCGCTGGCAGAACTTCTGGGCTTGCCCGGGCAGGAAATGCCACCGCTTCCCACATCTTTACATTAAAAAGTAACAAAAAAAGATCCGGTTGAAGCCGGATCTTTCTCAAACAGTCTGTTGTTAACCCCTCGGGTTGCGGTTGTTGTTGCGGTCGTTGAAACCGCGGTTGGGTCTGCGGTCACCACCGCCACCGCTGCGGCGGTCGCCGCCAGAGCGCGGTCTGCTGCCGCCGGATTTTCCGCCCTTATCATGTTCGAGCGCTTCTTCCGGTGTCCAGCCTTCCAGTACAGCCTGGCGTGAGAGACGGATCTTGCCGTTCTCATCGATGGCAGTAACCATGACGGTGAGTTCATCACCCATCTTGACAACATCTTCCACTTTTTCCACACGTTCAGTATCCAGCTGCGAAATGTGCACCATGCCATCCATACCGGGCAGTATCTGCACGAAAGCCCCAAAATCAGCCACTCTGACGACCTTACCGGTGTAGATTTGGCCAACCCGGGCGCTTTCAGTGAGAGCTTCGATGCGCTCGCGGGCAGCGGCTTCACTGGTGCCATCTGTGGCGGCGATGTATACTGTGCCGTCGTCATCGATGTCGATCTTGGTGTTGGTCTCTTCCTGCAGCGCGCGGATGATCTTGCCGCCTGGTCCGATAATGGCGCCGATCTTATCCACAGGGATATGGATGGTGGTAATGCGTGGAACAAATGAACGCAGTTCAGGGCGCGGTACCGGGATAACTTCCAGCATCTTATCCAGGATGGTGAGACGGGCTTCGTGTGCCTGGGTGAGTGCCTGGCGCATGATCTCGGCTGTGATTCCCCTGATCTTAATGTCCATCTGCAGGGCGGTGATGCCCTTGGTGGTTCCGGCAACCTTGAAATCCATGTCACCCAGGTGATCTTCAGCCCCCTGGATGTCAGTGAGGACGACATGACGTCCACCTTCCTTGATGAGTCCCATGGCTACCCCGGCTACCGGTGCCTTGATGGGCACGCCGGTATCCATCAGCGCCAGCGTGGATCCACAGACGGAAGCCATCGATGATGACCCGTTGGAGGCGAGCACTTCCGAAACCAGGCGCAGCGTGTAAGGAAATTCCTTTTCTGAAGGAATAACAGGCAATAAGGCTCTTTCGGCCAGAGCACCGTGACCAACTTCGCGGCGCGATTGCCCGCGAAGCATCTTGACCTCGCCCGTGGAATAAGGCGGGAAATTGTAATGGTGCATGTAGCGCTTGGTGTCAGTCGGTGAAAGGGTATCGATCTCCTGGGCTTCTTTGGGGGTGCCCAGAGTTGTCAGCGTGACCACCTGCGTTTCGCCGCGAGTGAAAAGCCCAGAACCATGAGCGCGCGGGCTAACACCAACTTCGCACCAGATGGGGCGAATCTCGTTCAGCTTGCGGCCGTCAGGGCGTTTGTTCTGTTCAAGGATGCGGGCGCGCACAACGCGCTTGTAAGTTTCCTCGAAGGCTTCTTTGTATTCTCTAATTTCTTCAGGATTTTCGGGGTCTGTATATTCTACGATGACGTTGTCGCGCAGTGTGTCGATCGCGTCCTGGAGCTCGTGCTTGCTGTGCGGGGCATCCAAAGCTGCGTTCATCTCATCCGCGATGCGGTTGTAAACTTTCTCAACCAGGGTTTCATCGAGGGTATAGAGAGTGACTTCACGCTTTTCCTTGCCAACTTCCCTGGCCATCTGCAATTGGGTTTCGACGATCGGTTGAATGGCAGCATGACCGAATTGAAGCGCAGCGATCATGGATTCTTCGTCGATCTCGTTGGAACCGGATTCGACCATGAGGATGGCATCCGCGGTACCGGCGATGCGCAGATCGAGGTCAGACTCATCGATTTGAGCGTAGGTGGGGTTGATAATGAATTCCCCGTTCACACGGCCAACGCGCACCGCACCAACAGGTCCACCCCAGGGGATATCAGAGATCATCACCGCGCAGGAGGCGGCGTTGATCGCCAGCACGTCCAGCGGGTTTTCCAAATCGGCTGAGAGGGAGAACATGATGACCTGGACCTCGTTGCGGATATCATTGTTGAATAGCGGGCGCAAGGGGCGGTCAGTGAGGCGGGCAACCAGGATGGCGTCGGTTCCTGGGCGACCCTCACGGCGGAAGAACGAACCGGGGATGCGTCCACCGGCGTACATGCGTTCTTCGTATTCCACGGTCAGCGGGAAGAAATCCTGCCCGAGGCGGGGTTCATTACCCATGGTGGCTGCGGCGAAAACAACACTATCGCCATATTGAACTGTGACCGCGCCGCCAGCCTGGGCGGCGAGTTTGCCGGTTTCGAACGTCAAAGGACGCCCACCGACGGTGGTAATGTATTTCTTACTTTCTGGTTTCATAACTTCTCCTAATTGTCTTTTCCCGCCTGGTTAGGAACTGAAAACTGCGGGGGACGCGCTGACGTCCTCATCACTTTTCAATGCCCAACCGGCGGTGAAATTCTGTTCCGCGCAGGGTCGTGTTATCAAAACGAGTAGAGGGGTTCTCTACTCGTTGAGAACACTGCCTACCTGGTGCGGATGTTCAATTTTTCGGTAATGGCGGCAAAGCGGGCGAAATCCGAACGGCGTAGATACGCCAGCAGCCTGCGGCGCTGCCCTACCAGTTTGAGCAAACCGCGCCTGGATGAATTATCCAGTTTATTGGCGCGCAAGTGCTCTGTCAATTGCCGAATGCGGATGGTGAGGATCGCGATTTGAACATCAGCTGAACCGGTATCCGTATCGTGCAGGTGGTACTCTTCGATCAATTTTTGTTTTTCTTCTTTCGTCAATCCCATGACAATTGCTCCTTTAGATTTTTGCAAGTCGCAAGCCGGCAGCGCGTGCCGCCGACAGGTCGAGTCATAGGGCGTATTATACCAGAGGGTTCTCCGAGTGCACAGATGCATTTCTCATCTGAAGAGTGGGCTTTATTGCGGGAACTGGCGCACACGCATCGCAGCGCGTAATGATTCCTGCATGGTAGGGCTGAACAACTCGATCGCTCTGCGCAAGAAGCGCCCCATTCCCGGTGCAGTGGTGAGCGACATTACTTGTTTGAGAAAATAGACGGTCTCAACTTCTGACCTGCGAGCGAGATGGTCGATTACATTAAGTAGTTCGTAATGGTTTTGGGGTTTGGGGTTCAGGATCAAGGGGCTGATGAAGGTGAAGATCGCCGGCAGGTTATCAAAAGCGTGATCGTCTATCAGAGGGATGGTGCCATCGAGGGCGAGTTTTGCCAACCAGGTTTCACTGGCAGAGTTCCAACCGTCCAATACCTCCAACCAGAGGTCTGAGGCCTCCTTGCGGATGGCTGCAGAGGCGTTTTGATGCAGGAAAGGAAGCAGTTCGGCGTCGGACTCTACCAAAGACCATTCCTGGATGCGCCGTGTGACTTCAGAAAATTGATCCCGGGGTAGTCTTCCCAGCAGCTGGGCTGCCAGTTCACGCAATTCGATTTCAGGTTCCTGCCACAGACGGTCAACGATCTGCAGTACCAGCCGTGGGTGTTCACTGCAGAACGGCGCCAGGAGTTTGATCACCTCGCTGTTCAAAAGCATCGGTGTATTGAAGGATGGGAGGGTGAACACGCCTGAGGGAGAATTCCCCGCCGGGTGGGTCATGTCAGCGTGAAAAATGTACACGTCACGCAGATCGTGCGTGAATTCACTGGGATCTTCAATCTGCGCCAATAAGAGCTTAAACCTGGCGCGCAGCCGTGAAAGATCAATGGCTGGCATAGATTTTCTCCGGGACTAATAAGCCCTGGCGAAGTATACCTTTTCGCTGGCATCAGCGCCGCATACAGCGCACTTACCGCTTCCTCCCGGCTGCTCCAATGGGATGCAGCGGGTGGTGGCTTTGGTCTCTTCCTTCACCTTGTTTTCGCATTCCGCGCCACCACACCACCACGCGTACGCCCAGCCATCCTGCACGGCCGCGGTCAGTTCTTGGTAGCTCGTTACATTCGTGATGTGGCTATCACGGAAAGCTTTAGCTTTTTCAAACAGGGAGGTGTGAATGGTTTCCAGCAAGGCAGTTACGGTGCTGAGAATGTTCTCCTGAGGGAGGAATGATTTTCCCTCCCGTCCCGGGATGTCACGGCGCGCGGCCATGACGGATCCCTTTTCAACATCCTTCGGTCCGATCTCTAGCCGCAGCGGGACGCCGCGCATTTCCCAATCGTTGAACTTAAATCCGGGTGTCAGTTCACTGCGATCATCAACTTTCACCCGCAATGTTCCCAGTTCAGCGCGGATTTTTTCAACCACGGGCATCACTTTGCTGCGTTCCTCGTCATTTTTATAGATGGGAACGATCACCACCTGAACGGGGGCCAGCCGGGGTGGCATGATCAACCCCTGATCATCACCGTGGGTCATGATAATGGCACCTATGAAGCGGGTCGAGACTCCCCAGGAGGTTGTCCAGCAGTACTGCAGTTCATTGTTTGTGTCGAGGTATTGTATGTTGAAGGCCTTGGCAAAATTCTGACCCAGCAGGTGTGAAGTCCCGGCCTGCAGCGCCTTGGTATCTCCCATCATTGCTTCGATGGAGTAGGAATGCACCGCGCCGGCGAATTTTTCGCTGCTGCTCTTGCGACCCGGGATAACGGGAACGGCAGCATCTTCGATGGCGAAACGTGTATAAATATCGAGCATGCGCAGGGTTTCTTCTTCGGCTTCCTTTTCCGTGGCGTGTGCTGTGTGTCCCTCCTGCCAGTAGAATTCCAGAGTGCGCAGGAACAGCCTTGTGCGCATTTCCCAACGAACCACGTTGCCCCACTGGTTGATGAGCAGCGGCAGGTCGCGGTAACTCTTGATCCACTTGGAGTACATGTAGCCGATGATAGTTTCAGAGGTCGGGCGCACCACGAGCGGTTCTTCAAGTTTTTCTCCGCCGCCAATGGTGACCACAGCCAGCTCAGGTGAAAAGCCCTCAACATGTTCCTTTTCCTTTTCAAGGAAGGACATGGGAATAAATAGCGGGAAAGCGGCATTTACATGTCCGGTGGCTTTGAACCTGCCGTCCAGCGATTGCTGGATATTCTCCCATAATGCCCAACCGTACGGGCGCACGACCATGCAGCCGCGAACCGGTGCATAATCGGCCATCTCAGCCCGTTGGATGACCTGGTTGTACCATTCAGAGTAATTTTCTGCGCGAGGGGTTAATTTTTCGTTGCTCATGGTCCGTCCCTGATAACCTTATTTTTTGATATGTGCGACAAGAATTTCAACAGCGGTGTCAACATCCGCGACCAGTTGGATCAGCTCCCGATCCTTGAGGCCAATGTAGCCACCCAGCGATTCAATGAACTGTGCCATGACCTGTTGCCATTCATGGCCGATGATGAGGAGCGGGCGCGGTGGTTTGCTGCTGATGATCATTTCATTCCACATCACCATCAGTTCACACAACGTGCCGACTCCACCGGGCATCACAACTGCGGCGTCGCAGCCATCGATGAGCGCGTACATGCGCTCCCGCAGGGTTTCATAATGATGTTCCTCTTTGACCCAGCGGTTGGCTTTGACATTACGCCATTTTTCAATTTCGCTGCAGGACATTCCCACCACATGCCCTCCGGCTTCATTCGCGCCGCGTGAAGCGGCTTCCATGACGCCAATGTATGAACCTGTAAGAACAGCAAATCCACGTTCCGCAAGCATCCTGCCCAGCCGCAGCGTCTCCTCGTAAACCAGATCATCCGGACGTGCCGAGGCTCCTCCAAATACAGCGACATTCATCTTCCGGCCTCCTCATCAAGATCCTTGTCGTCCCAGGTTCTCTGATAATTCTTTTTCAACTTGCCCAACACGGCCGCTTCCAGGTCGATTCCGGTTACGCTGGCGATTTGCAGCAGGTAGAGCGCCACGTCAGCCAATTCGTCCTGAAGTTCCTCCCCTGAACTGGCGTTTTCTCCCCACTGGAAATGCTCCAGCACTTCGGAAGCCTCAAGCACAAGCGAAATTGCCAGGTTGCGCGCAGTTTGCGGTCGTGGGCTGGTGCCATCGTACCAGCCTTTGGCACTGACGAACCGATTCATCTCTGTAGTTAATTCCCTGATATCCATTTTATTCACTCTTGATCTTGTAAATGATTTCCAGGGCTTTACGCGCGGATTTTACCTGCTCAGGGTGCCAGCCATCCTCCAGGGTCATTTTGTGTAGATGCTGGAACACGACATGCCGGCTGGGCTCATCCAGCGATAGATATGCCTGGCGGATGCTGCCTTCCTCTCGTGAGAGGAGGTCAGCCCAAATTTGTTCGAGGTATTGATCATGAGCGTTCAAGCGTGTCCTGCCGGGTGATTCCTTCCAATATTACCATAGCAACCAGGCATTCTTGTGGAATGCGACCTTTGAAAACAAAAAGCCGGACGGGCGATGCCGTCCAGCTTTGTCCTTGTAGAAATATTACTCTTCCTTCCGGTTTTCCATTTCCTTGGCGTGAGCGTCGATCACTGCCTGGGCGAGGTGCACAGGTACGACCTCAGTGTGATCAAGTTCCATTGAGAAGAACCCGCGGCCGCCGGTCATTGACCTCAAGATGGTTGTGTAACGCAGCATTTCTGCCAGCGGTACGTTGGCGGTGACCACAGAATGGCCTTTTAATGTTTCCATGCCCTGGATGCGTGCGCGGCGGGTGTTCAGGTCACCCATAATGTCACCCATGGCCGCTTCTGGAACGGTGATCTGCACCAGCATGATCGGCTCGAAGAGCACTGGGCCGGATTCGTGGAAGGCCAGTTTGAAAGCCTCGCGACCGGCGATTTCGAATGCGATTGGCTTCGAATCGACCGGGTGCTCTTTGCCATCGAAAACGGAGACGTGCACACCCGATACCGGGTACCCGGCGATGACACCGTCCTTCATCACGCCCTGGATGCCTTTTTGGATGGAAGAGGAATAGGATTGTGAAATGGCGCCACCGAAAACATCCCAGGTGAAGTCATAATCCTTGTCGGACAATGGGCTTACCTTAAGGTGTACCTCGCCGAACTGACCAGACCCGCCGGTCTGCTTCTTGTGGCGATGCATGGCCGAGGCGCTCTTGGTAATAGTCTCCTGGTAGGGTACTCTTGGGATTTCCATCTGGATGCCGACCTGGAACTTGGATTCAGCGCGGCGGATGGCGACGTCGATGTGCTGGTCGCCCATACCCTGCAGGATTGTCTGCTTGGTGGTTGTTTGGAAGTGCCAGGTCAGGGTCATATCTTCTTCGCATAACCTGGTGAGGGTGGAAGAGATCTTTGTCGAGTCAGCCTGTGTTTTTGGTGAAAGGGCAACCTGGTATAGCGAGGTCGGGTATTCCGGCACGGGCAGGGTGAGGGGGTGGTTCTTATCACACAGGGTGTGTGTGGTCGAGGTTTCGGTTAATTTCGGCACCACGCAGATATCACCGGCGTGGATCACTTTGACTGACAGGGATTCTTTTCCACGCGGAACATTCACCGAACCCAATCGTTCCTCAATGCTTTTATTCTGGTTCCAGACCCTGATATCAGGGCTGATGGTGCCCGAGTAAACGCGGAAGAAGGTCTGCTTGCCAACGAATGGATCAGCGGTGGTCTTCCAGACGTATATCGCCAGCGGGGCATTGTCTTTTGGTTCGAGGGTTTCCTCTCCAGCTTTTCCCTTGGCCACTGGTTTAGCTGCAGCAAGCGGTGAGGGCATGATATCCACAATGGCATCCAATGTACGGAAGACACCGGTCTCGTTGGATCCCGCGGAAACCAGGACGGGCACAAAACCACCCGATTGAACGATTAGCGTAAGCCCTTTGATGACTTCTTCTTCAGTGAGACTGCCGCTTTCAAGATATTTTTCCAGCAGCGTGTCATCGCCTTCAGCGGCCGCTTCGACCAGTTTCATCCTCGCTTCTTCGGCGGCATCCTTAAATTCTGCGGGGATTTCTTCAGCCGTTTTACCCTGCGCTTTATAAGCTTTCATTGAAAGAAGGTCGATCACACCTTTGAAATCCTGTTTTTCTCCCCAGGGGAGCTGGATGGGGATGAGGCGGATTTCGGAGAACTCCTCAACTGATTTGAGGGCTTTCTGGAAATTGGCATTGTCACGATCCATCTTGTTGATGAGCAAGAAGCGCGGCAGGTTGAATTTGGAGCAGTAATCCCAGGCAATCTCGGCGCCAACCTCCAGCCCGTTGACCGCGTCAACCAGCAGAATTGCGCCATCCGCCACACGCAATGCGGATATGACCTCACCGATGAAGTCGGTATAACCTGGTGTGTCGAGCAGGTTGATTTTTACATCGCGGTATTCGATGGGAACCACGGATGTCGAGAGTGAGATTGTTCGCCTTATTTCTTCCTCATCAAAATCGGAAACGGTGGTGCCATCTTCGATCCTACCCATGCGGGTGGTCGCCCCGGTGGCATGGAGGAAGGCTTCGCACAGGATTGTCTTACCAGCACCAGAGTGTGATGCCAGCACGATGTTGCGAATATTTTCAGTTGAGTATTCTTTCATGAACCGGGCCCTTCTTATGAGAGGTGATGTAACTAACCGCATAATTCTACTGGACGATGGCTTTTCTGTCAAAGAATATCACCCGTCACCCGTTTTACGCGGCATCATGGCGACCGATCAGTATGTGTCACTGGCGATCATACGTTGTACAATTATTCATGGAACCCGTTGGTTTATTGGAGCGTCTGTATATATGTGGCGTTTGATTTTTCTCTCACTGCTGGCATTAGCCAACATCTCTCCAACCTTCGTTTCACTTTGGGGTTATGAGGAAGAGGAATTTCGGCGGTTAACAACAAGCGAGGTAAATATCAACGAGATTCAGTTCGCACCTGGTTCGCAGCACACAGGCAATCGCGGTGAGGTTTTGTGTGTCTATGCAGAAGAGGAAAGCGTGCGAGTTGAAGTGTGTGCTGAAGGTTCGGGAGTCCTTCCCTGGTACAGTCCGGCTGACTGGCAGGTAAGGGAGGTCCTTTTTTCTGACCTCAACCTGGATGGAGAAGAGGAAATCTCACTGCTGGTGTGGCGGCCGTTCCAGCCGTGGCCGGTTGATCGCTTTATGCCAAGCGGTGGGCGAATCGCGTCTCATCATGATGAAGATGGTATGAGTTGTCATCTCATTCTCATCGGGCTGGTAAATGGGGAGATACGTGAATTATGGGCGGGCTCAGCCCTGGCAGACCCGATAGAAGAATTACGCGCCGCTGACCTGGATGGGGATGGATTGCAGGAACTTTACGCGCTTGAGTACGCTTACAATGGTGACCCGGGTCGAGCTTCTCTGACAGTGTGGTCGTGGCGTGGTTTTGGTTTTTCGCTGCAGTCCAGGCAAGAAGGCCATTTTTCGTCGCTTTTGGTGCTGCCGGCTCAATCGGGTAATGTGCTTCTGGCACACTAGGATCCACAAGGAGGAAAAAATGTCTCGCATGTTCAAATCTCTTTCGTTGCTGTTGGTTGTCACCTTCCTCATCACCGCCTGCCGACTGCCATTTGACCTGTTCAACAGGGTTAAAGATGCCATCGTGGAAGAAGAGAAACCAGGTGAGGTCACCGAAGTGCCCGTTACCCAGGAGCCCGGAGTAGAAATACCGACCACACCGGTGATAAGCGCTGAAGATCTTTACGGAGAGGTTTTTGCTGTATATAACCAGCGCGATTATTCACTGCCGGCAGTCTACCCGGGAGGGTACACACTGCCTTTGAACGTAAACCAGGTGGTCAATTTGGATCGCATAGAACTTACGGATTCCCAGGTTGAAGCCCTGCTCGAAAATGGGTTTGTGGTCCCACCCCCAACGGATGATCCCAACCGCATGTACAGGGAGTTCTACCAGGTTTACGAATCCATCCGCTATGACGAGTTGCCGGTCTTCATCACTACAGATGCAATCTTCCATGTGTATCACCTGATCTTTGACAAAATGCTGCGCGACCTGGAACGCACCTTTTTCATCGACACGCTAAAAGAGCTGACAACCGCCATGGTCAGTGAATCGGTCAGGCAGTACGAATTACTCAAAGGAAGTGATATGGAACTGGCAGCGCTGCGGAACGCGGCCTTCTTCACCGTCCCCGCGTTGATCCTTGACCTGCCAGTTCAGGTGCCGGCTGAAGCCTTGACACTGGCGCAAGTGGAGGCCGAGTTGATCGAAGGGGGAGGCGGTGTAGCCACCTCACCGATCTGGGAAACCGGTGGTCAGGGTTCAGACGATGTGCTGCTGGAAGATTATTCACAGTACATCCCACGCGGGCATTACACCCGCGACGAAGGGTTGAAAACATACTTCAAAGCAATGATGTGGTACGGTCGCATGACCTTCAGGTTGAAAGATCCCATCGAAACGCAGCGCGCGCTGCTGGTGGTACAGGCCATGCGCGATGCGCCGACCGCTTCAGGTACACCGGCGCTCGCGCTGTGGCAGAATATCTACGATCCCACTGTATTCATTGTGGGAAAAGCGGATGACCTCTCAATTTACGAGTACGGCAAGCTCTCCGATGAGATTTTTGGGGTTACACCTGATCTGAAATCCTTTGCCGACCCCGTGCTCGCTGAAGCCTTTTGGCAGGCAGCAAAGCAGCTGCCCCCTCCGCAAATAAATTCCATGTGGGTGTGGATTTGGCAGGACCGTGATGAAGC
>CAYMGO010000006.1:31822-48195 GCA_964390015.1 uncultured Anaerolinea sp.
TTCCCGCCGTTCATGCGCACCCAGGCCTGGTTGCGCAAGGATATGCAGACCGCGCTGAGTTCCTGGACAGAGTTGAAGCACGATACCATCCTCTACGCCAAGCAGGTAATGGCTGAAATGGGCGGCGGTGGAGCGGATGTTCCGCCCAGGGGTTATGTGGAACCCAACCCCGAAGCTTACGCGCGCCTGCTGGCGCTGGCAGAGATGACGCGCAGCGGATTGGATAGCCGGGCCATCCTTGATGATGTGACCCGTGGCAACCTGGACAACCTCATCGAACAGCTGGTTTTTCTGCTCGAAGTCTCGCAGAATGAACTCAATGGCGTTGAGCTGACAGAAGAACAATATTGGCGCATCCAGTATTTTGGCGGCTGGCTCGAGTCTATGACCCTGGCTGCGGCTGACCCGGCGGACCCCGCAATGGGAGGTGGTGATCTTGCTGACCAGAAGTCAGCTCTGGTTGCTGATGTGGCCACAGGAATAGGCCGGGTACTGGAAGAAGGCGTTGGTTATCCGACGATGATCTATGTGGTGCATCCAGAAGCTCCTTACGAGATCGCCATCGGCGCTGTCTATACCTATTACGAGTTTACAGTGCCACCGAATGAGCGGCTGACAGATGAAGCCTGGCAGGAGATGCTTGAGAACGGAAACGCGCCAGCTGCTCCCGAGTGGACTAACATGTTCATAGTGGAGTAAAAAACTGAAACCAATGAGACAGGGAGCGCTGATACTGGCGCTCCTTATCATAACCGGGTGCAATCGGGCATCTCCATCATCTTCACTGCTGCTGGGTGGGGATGTGATGCTCTACAGGGAGGGAGAGGCACTTTTCCCGACAGGAATTTCCGCGTTTTCTCCCTGGGGTGATCTGCTGATGGTGAAGCGGATGGAACCGGTCGATCTTTTCGCGGTAAACCTCGAAAGCCCGTTCGGGTTGGCTGAAGAGGGCGACGCTCCGAATATTTCTGACATGAACCTTTGCGCTGAGGATGCCGCGGTGGCAGTGCTGCAGCAGGCAGGTATTGGTCTGGTTACAAATGCCAACAATCACGCCGCAGATTGCGGGTTTTCAGGTTTATTGCACACCAAAGATGTTCTTGAGGAAGTTGGAATTTTCATACAGGGCAGTTACTCTCCGACCCAGTTCATCAACTCGGGTGGCCAGGTACTGGCGGTGTTGAGCCTGGATGATTACTCGGGGGGGTACGATGCAGAAGCGGTCAAGAATGCGCTGAAAACGGCGCGTGAATCCAGCGACCTGGTGCTGGTATCTGTCCATTGGGGGCAGGAGTACCAGGCCGGTCCAACACTGCACCAGCAGGAGCTGGCACAGGAGTTGGTTGACGCCGGCGCGGATGTGATCTGGGGACATCACCCGCATGTGCTGCAGCGCATGGAATGGCTGCGCTCCTCGGTGGATGGTCACGAGGGACTGGTGATGTACAGCCTAGGTAACGCGTTGAGCGACCAATGGATGCTGCCTGATGCGCTGCGCACCGCCGTGATAAGAATTGAATTTTCAGATCACAAGGTTGAAGAAATCCTGGTCGTTCCACTGGAAATGGACACGACTTCAAATGGTTTAGAGTTGAGGCAAAGTGCAGAAGAACTGGATTGGTTCAACCAGCGACTCGGTCTTAATGAGTTGAAGAACAGAGGGGTGACGATCCGGTTGTTTGTAATGAAAGATAATAAGTGACGATCAGGGCAGGCGTTTTTCCATGCGCCAGGAAGGTTCTTCCACCGTGTGCCATTTGCCCATATGGTCGATATAAGACCAGATCCCCGGTTCTTCTGAGACGATCTGAAATCCGTGTCTTTTGTATAGGCGTATCGCATGCGGGTTGTCACGCGCAACGTTGAGCGTGAGGCGGGTGTAACGCCGCGCCACCAGGTAATCCTCCAATGTGTTGAGCATCTTCGAGCCCAGCCCCAGGTTGCGGTATGGCGGTTTGATGCGGAAGGAATACAGGTAAGCCCGGTTCCATCCGTTGGCGAGTTCAGGTCGATCACAATCCAGTTGCAAAAAAACCTGCCCGACGATGCCATCCAACGGGGATTCCGCGACCCAGGCTGCTGCGGTACCCACAAGTGTGCGCTGGTAAACCCCCTTGTACACGTTACGGAAATGCGTATATTCGCCGTCCCACTCCAGGCCAGGTAGATCTTCTTTGGTCAGCTTGCGAATATGGATATTCTCCAGCTGCGCGCCGGACAGGACTTCTGTTGAGCGATCAACCATCGCTGCCCCCAAGGAGTTGTTCAAGCAGCGCTGTTTCTTCAGCAGGGGTGGAGAGGCGCCCATCAAGCCAGGCATCCCGGATTGTTGAGAGAATGCGGGCGTATTCTGGCCCGGGGGGGATACCACGGTCAATCAGCGTGTTACCGTCGATACCGGGGGTAATGAAACGCCAGCGTGTAGCGAAGAGGTTGACTTTTTCCTTGAGAGAAGCATCGTTGCTCAGGCAGTAAAAGGCAAAAACACCGTAGAGCGGAGCTTTCTCCAGCATCAGTGTCAGCTGGCTGGGAGATAATGTGGCCAATTGATCGGCTTCATTGAAGAGATCGGTTACTTTCGCCAGGGTATCCAGCAGATGCCGCGGCAGGCGCAATCGATGGCCGACCTCTAATCCTGCGCGTCCATCAAGGCTGGCTAGCCAGGTAAGGTAAATGAGTGCGTGGCGCATTGAAGTGTTTCCGACGAGGTCCGGCAGATTCCAGTCCGTGTGTTGCGCATAGTTTGTCGCCTGCAAAAAAGACGCTTCATTTTCAGGTTTCCAGCTTAATCCCGGGTGTATCTGGCGTAAAAGCCCCAATTCTTCAAGGCGGCGCAATATTGAAATGGGATCCGGGTCAATGAAGATCAGGTCAAACTCGTGGTGAATGCGCTCTCCACTCAGCTGGTGCAGCAGTTCACGGGCTTCTTCCATCAATTGCAGGGTGCGTTTTTCGATTTGAAACTTGAAGCGCTGTTCGAAACGAACGGCGCGCAGCAGGCGGGTGGGATCATCTACAAAGGAGAGGGAATGCAGCACCCTGATCAGTTTTTTCTCAAGATCCTGCAGTCCCCCCCAATAGTCATAAAGTTCACCATAGTGGTGCCCATCCAACCTGAGCGCGAGGGTGTTGATGGTGAAATCCCTGCGGTGCAGGTCTAGCTTAATGCTGGAACGCTCTACGGTCGGCAGGGCAGTGGGGTGATCGTAAAATTCCGTTCGTGCGCTGATAAAATCCAATGCGTCGGGCAGGTCGGAGGTTTTCCCATCCTCAACCCCCATTTTTTGTAGCAGGCTCGCGCGGATGGCCTTGATCTGCCATTTTGCCGTGCTGAATCGTTTGTGTGTGGTCACACGGCCGCCGTATTTTTGCGCCAGCGCCTGAACGAACTGCAGCGCGTCGCCCTCCACGACGATATCAAAATCCAGCGAGGGGCGTTCGAGCAGCAGGTCGCGGACAAACCCGCCAACGATATAAATCGCCTGCTGCCCCTGACCTGAAGTGTTGGCCACGAGTTTCAACAGCGCCAGCCTGGAAAGAGGAAGTGCTTTTTCCAGTGTGGCCGCGTGGTTTTTCTGACCGGGGATGACACCATTGTGCCCCGGGAGGGCCTTTAGCAGGTCGGTGCGGGTAACGATGCCAATAATCCTGCCGCTTTCAGCGTCTACCACAGGGATCTGACCCCAGCCGGTAGCGGCCATTAACTGCTGCAGCGTGTCGATGGTGTCAGTATTCTTAAGGGAATATTCACCCGCTTCCATCAGGCTGCCGGCTTTGAGGTTCAGCTTGTGGTTCAAAGCGCGGTCGACCGCGCGCCTCGTGAGCAATCCAACCACTTTTCCATTCTCGACCACCGGGTACCCCTCGTACCCGTAGCGCTGCATCAGTTTATTTGCTTCGTCGAGAGACGTTGAGGGTGTAATGAGATGCGGTTTTCTTGACATGATCTTGTTGATGGTAATGGGTGGCTCGATGGAGCGCTCCAACTCAGCGACCACTTCGGTGCAATAGGAATCCATCAAATCCATAACGGAATGGCTGGAAGGCTGAATGAGGGCTGCCGCTGCTCTTTCATGTCCGCCACCACCAAAGTGTTGGGCAATCCGTGCCACGTCCACCTGGTCAGAGGTCGAGCGTGCTACCAGCCTTACTCCTTCACCCGTGTGTACAAAAAGGAAAAGGGCATCAGGGTCCAACAGGTCGCGCAGTTTGTGGGCGATGGTGGAGATTTCTTCGTTCAGGTCCATGGCTTGCGCGCAGGCGATGATGACGTTCTTCCCATGAATGCTGTAGGTTTTGGCATTTTCAAGCAGTGTATCTGCCAGTTTCTTCTGATTTTCAGAAAGCGCCGGGTTGAGGAAATCCACCGCGATCCTCAGGCTGGCGCCTTTCTCAAGCAGATACGCCGCAGCATTGACATCACGCACATGGGTCGAGGCGTAAGTGAGCGATCCTGTATCTTCATAAATACCAAGCAGTAAGAGTGTGGCTTCGATCATGGAAATCGGGTGATCGTGTTCCCGCAGCAGGTCAACCAGAATCGTGGCAGTGGCACCTACTTTTTCGTATCTCAATTGCCAGCGCGCTGGCAGGTCCGACCTGGGGTCGTGATGATCGACAATGTTGACACAAGTATTAGCGTTGATGCCCTTTAAAGTGACCAGGGATTGAGTGTCGACCAGTGTTACCTGGCGGATTTTTCCGGGGGCAAGGTCGCGTGCTTCTCTAAATGGAAAATCAGCCCCGTAAAGGTTGAGAAAATTGCGCACGTTGCGGTTGAGGCGGTTGGGCAGCACGGGGATGGCCTTCTCGTTCAGCAAATGAGCGCATAACAAGGATGCCAGCGCGTCGAAATCCGCCTGTTCGTGGGTCAGGATGACTTCCATATTTTTATTGTAACATCAAGGTAAATATCTGAAACGCAGGTGTTATTGAGTTAAAAAATGAGGATTGGAATTACAATTGGACATTATGGAACTGAATGAACTGGAACTTCAACGCTACAAAAAGCACTTGCAGCTGGAAGCGCTCGGACTGGCCGGGCAGTTGAAGCTCAAGCGCGCACACGTGCTGGTGGTCGGAGCCGGTGGATTGGGTTCGCCTGTGTTAATGTACCTGGCAGCCGCGGGTGTTGGTCATCTCACCATCATCGATAATGACCTCGTCACTCTCTCCAACCTGCAGCGGCAGGTGATCCACACCACGCCGATGGTTGGTGTGGCGAAGGTTGATTCAGCCGGTGAGCGATTACTGCAGTTGAACCCTGAGATTGATGTAACGCTTATTGCTAAAAGGCTCGAAGCCGCCAATGCGGAAACTGTATTTGACGGTCACCAGGTGGTCGTAGATTGCACAGACAACCTGGAAACCCGGCTGCTTATCAACGAAACCTGTACCAGGTTATCGATGCCATTTGTTTATGGTGCGGTCTTTGAATACGAAGGGCAGGTTTCAGTCTTTGACGCCAGACGCGGACCATGCTTGCGCTGCATGCTGCCGGAACAGCTCTCTCCCGAGGCGATCCCGAACCCTGAAACCCACGGTCTGCTGGCAACGGTGCCGGGGGTGATCGGTCTGCTGCAAGCCACCGAGGTGATCAAACTGCTGGCAGGGATAGGCGAGCCGTTGATCGGGAAGTTAGCACTCGTTGATGTGCTTTCTGTAAGTTTAACGAAGATCAATATTCCCAAAAGAGTAGACTGCCCCGTTTGTGGCACAACAGCGTAAATTTTTATAGTGAACAGGAATTGAGAGAAGTATGACTGAGAAGAGAGTTTTACTGGCTGTGCTGGCACACCCGGATGATGAGACCTTCGGTACCGGCGGTTCACTGGCACACTATGCCAGAATCGGTGTTGAGGTTCACCTCGTCTGTGCGACACGGGGCGAGGTGGGCGAGGTAGATCCAGCTCTGTTGGGAGATTTCAATTCCATAGGTGAACTGCGCGAACACGAACTGCGCTGCGCTGCGGGTTACCTGGGCCTGGCAGGGGTTCACTTCCTGGATTATCGTGATTCTGGCATGGCAGGCTCACCGGAAAATCACCATCCACAGGCGCTTGCCGCGGCTGAACAGGCACAGGTGATCGGGGATATCGTGCATTACATCCGTCTGATAAAACCCCAGGTGGTTATCACCTTTGATCCGATCGGCGGTTATATGCACCCTGATCACATTGCCATTCACAAGGCTGCTGACCGGGCGTTTTACGCGGCTGCTGACCCCAATCTCTATCCGTCTGACCTGCCGGTATTCCAAGCGCAGAAACTGTATTATCATACCTTTCCGCGCGGTTTTTTACGGACGACCGTGTGGCTGATGAAACTCACCGGTAAGGATCCCAGCAAGTTTGGTAAAAACAAGGATATCAACCTCACGCAAATCTCCCAGGCCAGGTTTCCGATCCACGCGGCTGTAGATTACCGTGACGTGATTGAGAAAAAAGCCCTGGCAGTGGCCTGCCACGCCAGCCAGGGAGGCATGCGCATCACCGGCGGGGTACTGGATAAACTGCGCAAGGTTTTTGGTGTCAGCGATCAGTATATGCGTGCGTACCCGCCGCCATCAGGTAGGCGGGAACGAGACCTGTTTGAGGGGATCGCCTAAAAGCCGGTCCCTCAAAAGTACCCGGTTAAGAAAATGAGAATCCAGATAGCAAAGTGGTGCGTCAGCGACGCACCACTATTCAGACATTTGCACGATCACTTACCGGATAGATAATATCGTGGAGTTTGACACCGGGAGGATCAAAGTTTGATCACATTACCGCAGAAATCGCATTTGATTGTATCCATACCCCGGAGGACAGGTTTGGTAATGGAACCACCGCAATGTGGGCAGATCGTCGGTGCGGCCTTGGCCTTATCGGCCGCTTCGCTGTCAATATCGATGGCTCGATCGTCATCAAGCTCGCGTGTCTTCACCTGTGTGATCAACTTCTGCCATTCGTTGCAGTTCTGGCCGTCAAGGTGCAATTTTGCGCTGCGCGCAAAGGCACCGGATTCGAATTCCAGGCTGATCCAATCCTCGTTCTTCATCACACCCTGCTTGGTGGCCTGAACGCTGGAGATGGAGAACACGGGTACCTCGAAAAGCAATCCCTGAACCTTCTTGCGTTCTGTGGTCACAAACAATACTTTCTTGGTAGCGATCTCTTCACGCTGTTCGAAAAGCAGGCGTTGATCGGTAAGGAAAAGTATCCCTTCCGGGTCGTTCTTGTCTTCCTCGGTATCGCGGGTCCACACTGCCTTCACCGCTCTGACCACACTTTCTGTGGGTAGAAAGCCAAAACTGGCGGATTCGGCCAGATCGAGGGTCTTTTCAACCTGGTTAAGTTGGGTTTGTACTTTATTGACTTCGTTTTTCAGGTCATCAAATAACTCGGTGACTGCGCGTTCAGAAGAAGTTACCCTGGATTTGATATTTGTGATATCTGCCTGGAGGGCTTTGACCCCGACGGTATTTGATAATAATGCCGCGCGGGTCTCAAGAGGGCGCAACTGGTTCTGCAGCGCGTTGGATTCGGCTGTGATCTGGCTCAACACATGGCTGCGTTTGACCGACCACTGCTTCTGGAATTCACGCGACTGCGTTTCAAGGATCTTGTTGAACGCGTAATTGCGCGCGCGTAACTTTTGCACTCGCAGCGGCAGGTTTGCAATGGCGCTATCCAGCGTGGAATAGGCATCCCGCACCGTTGTCAATTTGACCTTGTCTACAAGCTGGGTCATTTCACTGCGCGTAGATGCAATATCTCTTTTTAATTGTTCTGCGGGGGTTAATTGGGCGGTACCCATGGTGTTCCTCCTTGTGGACTATTCTGTTTGACGGATATCCTTAATTTTACATTAATCGGTCAATACTTGAACCTGACTCAAAGATTATCCTTTCGTCTTAAGTCCTTCGGGGGGATTTGCGGGCGCATGCCAGCAGCAGATCTTCCATGCGCGCTGCGATCTCATGGCGGTTGAAGTGCTTTTCAACATAGGCACGTCCCTTCATCCCCATGACACGGCCTTCTGCAGGCATATTTGAAAGTTGTAGAATGGCTTCTGCCAATGCGGCTGGGTCTCCCGGATTGACGAAAATCCCCGCTTCAGCTGCTTGAATAACCTCCCGGATCACCCCGTCGATAGCACACAGCACCGGCCGGCCGGCGGCCAGGTAATCAAAAACCTTGTTGGGGTATGTGGTCTTATATAGCTCAACCGGTTTGAGAATGGCCACACAGGCATCGGCGGCGGCAATTACCCCTTTCATATCTGCTTTAGACACCGGTGGAATGAAAAAGACATTACTTAATTCCCAATCCCGCGTATACTGCTGCAAGGCAGGTTTTTCTTTTCCGTCACCGACCAGGACGTAAACGATGCGCGGATCGCGCACGGTGATACGTGCTGCTTCGAGCAAGACGTCAAGGTCGTTGGAAAGTCCATGCGCACCTGAATAGAGTACGATGTAGGCTCCTTCGAGGTTCAGGCGCCGGCGGAATTCCGCGCCGTTTTCGAGGGGAGAGAACATATCCGGATCCACGCCGTTGGGAATGAGCACGATATCGCTGCCACCGCGTTCAGTGATGTGCTTGATGAACCCCGGCGAGTTCACCACCAGTTTATCAGCGTGCCGGTAGAGGAACCCTTCCAACCAATTGGAAAGCCGGATGATTAAAGGGTTACGAAGAACCTTCATGGCGATGGCGAACGCCGGCCATAAATCACGTACTTCAAAGAGGAATTTGATGTGTTTCAATCGGGCCAGCAGCCAGCCGGTCCACCCCTGGAAGATGGGTGGAGAGGTTCCCCAGATGACATCAACGTTCTTTACGCCCAATCCGATGAAAAATGAGGAGAACATGAAGCTGAAGAAGCTCAGCAGACGGTGGAAGAAGCTGCGGTGCAGCGCGGGGTAGGTGTATGCACGCAGGATCTCAATCCCCGCTTGCGGGGTTTCCCGGGTCAACCAGCGTGGTTTGGCTTGCCGCGACTTGCCGGTGAGGTAGCTCACCGGGCTGGTGATGATGGTCACACGGTGGCCGTTTTGTGCGAACGCGCGCGCCATTTCATAATGCCGGGTGCCGCCTGGTTCATCCAGCGTCGCGAAAGCCTGGTGGATGAGGAGAATGTGGATGCCTGAACCTATTTCGTATTTAGCAGATTGCATCAATAAATTCCCATCTTGTCGTCAATGCGATTGCTTCTGGAGAATTGTATAACAGTGAAAACGAAATTGCCGGGTGTTTCTCTCCATATGTATCCGATTCCCATCCAAGAATCGCGTCTTTGCGCGTGCCTGATAGTGTTTCACCAGCGTGTATCACGGAAACATCACCGGGGCTGAGTGGTTTATCGCTGCCAATGACCCGCGCAGAGACAGTGATCGTTATCGTGAACTGCGGACCGCTCAAGACAAGCGTTTCTCCATGCAGCTGCCACGGCCAATCCGGCAGCAGCCAGTGCAGGCAGTAATCCAGCGCTTTCCCGTTACGATTCCGCTGAATCAACAAGTCCTGGATGACGAACCCCGAATTTTCCTTGTATTGAAGGGTCCTTTGGTGAGTAACCCCCAACCGCTGGTAGCCGTTGTGAGAAGCGGTTGTTATGTTTTCACTCGCGTTTTGCATCCACCTGGCCTGGGCATGATCCAACCACAAGAAGCGGCTCATCCTTTCCATCTGGTCATGATCGTTAATTATGATGGTATTGTGCACACCAGTACGATCGAGCGCATTTTGCCAGGGAGGCGGTAAATTGTAAGAGTATGTGCCGGCATCACGCGCGATGTTGATCCCCCGCCACCATAGATCAGCATGAAGCTGGTCAGCATGCGCCGGGCGATTTCTGAAGCGCACACCGCGTAAGGACCCCCAGGTGTCCCCAATTCCAACCTTGTGAACAGCCGGGGAGGAGATGCGTTCTGGTGATAACGGTAACTGGCCGGTCTCCATTTCCAGCCAGCGGGCAAGTTCATCCCAAACACCTGTCGCCAGGCAGGGCTGACCGAGGAAGGCGATGGCCGCTGCCTGGGCAGTGGGACGGTAATCACGGTATTCCACGCTACCGAAAGGCAGCAGCAGTGTGCCGTCATTGTGTCCGAGGTTGGGCAACCGTCCGCTGGTCGGGTCCAGCTGAGCGATCATCCACCTGGTTGCGGCTGCCAATTTTTGCTGCACGGTTTGCGGCAACTGCCTGCCCTGTTTACGCATGCGCGCATGGTAGAGTAACGCGAGCTGCAGCATCAGGCGGTGGTAATTGGCGCTGTGCTGGGCATAAGTGCCGTCAGTATTTACCTGGCGCAGCAGTGCGCGATTGAAATCCTTTTCACCCTGGCGGCACCATTCTCGCGCCCTGGGGTCAAGGTCGGATAAGAAGTCACCCGCAAGCATCAGGCACATAGATTCGCTAAGAATGTGGTTGTTGTGCTGTGAGCGGGCGTAATCCAGTGTTGGCAGTATGCGCTCCACGTGACGGCGCACAGCCGCGGTGAGCATTTCAACACGCTGTGGAGTAGATCGGGCAGAGGCGTGAAAGGCCGATGCTGCCAGCATCCACATGATAGCCCGGATGCCAACCTCCTGGGCAGATACCCAGTTAGGACCGGTATTCACCGGGTTGGACTGATCAAATTCAGCAAATTTCAGCCAGAAATACTCGACGATTGACTCGTCTGCGCTGGTATTGTAAGCGCCAGCTAGCGGAAGGCTCCAGTTGAAGCGAGCCGGTTCCCATTCCATCTTAATGTCATCATAGATTTCCTCATTCACATCGATCCAATGGGTGCTGGACTGCGATGAGGTTGTGAAAAGGAGGGGTTGTGGTGCAGCGTAAAATGGCCTGTAAATACCATCCTTCAGCAGCAGCGCTTCCTCTTTCATCAATGGAGAGCGCAAATTTTCAGAGAGATGTTCCCAATTTGTGCGCCAGCAGTACTCCGGTGCAATTGGTTCCGAAAATTGTGCAAAGGAAGGCATACCACCGGGCGGGGTGAGCTGGCGGGTGGGACCGTTACGCAGCTGCGCCTGGTACAGCGAGTAACTGACCAGGTCAGCGACCCCGATCTCTTTTAGCAGCAGGTAAAGTTTGCGCAGTTGATTCAAATCTTAATTTTCGCCTTGGAGCGGTTCAGATCGTGATTTCATTACCAGTGCGCAGGGCTTCGAGGGAGGCAAAACTTGCCCTGGAAGTGCTGATCAACTCATTGTAGGCGATCGGAGGGGCTGCGCCTTCTCTTATTACGTGCAAGAAAGTTCGCCATGCGCCGGAGTGTCCTTTATCCTGGCGCAGGCGCGAGCGATGGGTTTTTCTTGAGTTTTCCGAAACCAGTTCGAGCGAGCGGAAATCCTCCAGCACGGCGATCCTGCCGCTGGTGAAGGCTTCAACTCTCTCTTTGGGAAAGTTCCTGTTGCCGTTTGCCAGGTAGGTCACTGTACCGATCGACCCATCGGCATAAAGAAAGGTCATCTGCACGTTATCCTGCCGATACTTGTCATTATCTGGCAGCGCTATCGCGCGTACTGAAACTGGCACGGAACCGACCAGGAAGGTCAGAAAGTCGATGAAATGACATCCTTCACCGATGATGCGACCGCCACCCTGGTTGGGATCATGCAACCAATGTGTCAGAGGCAAATAGCCGGCGTTTACACGGTATTGAATAAACAGTGGTTCGCTGCGCTGCTTGAAGAAACCTGCCAGCGTAAGTGCCATCGGGGCGTATCGACGGTTGTAACCAACAGCCAGCAGTGGGATATCACCCTTGGTCAGTTCGTTTTCAATTTCGTCCAGCTCCCCCTGGTTTAACGCCAGGGGTTTCTCACAATATACTGCTTTTTTGTGCCGAAGTGCTGAAAGCACCTGGCGGGCGTGATGCTGGTGCCGCGTAAGCAGCGCCACTGTGTTGATATCGGGATTTGCCAGGACGTCTTCTTCTGCGCTCGATGCGAAAGTGAAGCCGTACTTTTTTGCAGCCTGCTGTGCGCTCATACCCGATGCGGTGGCAATTCCCGCCAGCTGTACACCGCCAACCTTGCGTATCACAGGCAGGAAGACCGCCTGGGCGTAGTTGCCCGCACCCAGCACGCCAAGTTTGATATCCGCAACACCATCCACAGCCACAGGCGTCAAGATCACCTTTCTCGCGGCAGTCTGTTTTTCAACCTCAACAGGATAGGTGAGGAGAACACCGAGGAAGGGCTCGTTTGCTTTACCTGAAATCAGGTCGTAAGCTGCTGGTGCATCATCAATCGGGATGCGATGGGAGATCAAGGGGTGCACATCCACCTTGCCTGCTGCCATGAGATCGATGAATGCCTGAAAGTTGCGTCCCTCTGTCCAGCGTACATACCCCAGCGGGTAATCCACACCGTCCTCTTCATATTGCGGGTCGTACCTTCCGGGTCCATAAGAGCGTGAGATTTTGAATTCGAGTTCCTTTTCGTAGTAGCGCTTGCGGGGAATTTCCATTCCCACGGCGCCGATGGCGATCACTGTGCCGCGGTCGCGCGCGATCTCTCCTGCCAGTTCAACCGGGTCGTTGGAAGTGGTATCGGCGCAAATGAGCACATGGTCAAACCCGAGCCCGTTGGTCAATCCCGGCACAAGGTCAAGGCTGTCTGCACGGGTGGCTGCGGAAAAACCCATTTTTTCAGCCAGTTTTACCCGTTCCTCACTGAGGTCTATGCCAAAGACGATGCAGCCAGCTGCGCGCGCCACCTGTGCGGCGAGCAATCCAAGCAACCCCAGCCCGATGACGCACACGCGCTCGCCCAGTTGCGCGGAAGCGAGGCGGAAGCCATGCAGGGAGATTGCACCCAGGGTTGTGAAGGCCGCGGATTCGAAATCCAGTACATCGGGCAGGTGTGCCACCAGGTTAACCGGGACGACGGCATACTCAGCATGTACCGCGTAACCCCCACCGGCGCAGGCGACCCTGTCACCAGGTTTGAAATCCAGCACGTCTTCACCAACTTCGATGATGGTTCCTGCTGAGGAATAACCCAGGGGCATGGGCTGGTCGAGCTTATTGAAAGCTGCTTCGATCGAGGGAATCAACCCTTCACGCATCGCTTTGGCGATCACCTGGCGCACCAGGTCAGGCCTGGCGGCGGCTTTGCCGACAAGGGTTTTCGAGGCGAAATCTACCACCATGCGTTCTGTACCCGCTGAAACAAGCGATGCCGCTGTACGCACAAGCACCATGCCGCGCTTCACTGCGGGAACAGGCACCTCTTCAACCACAGTTTTTCCGTCATTCATATGCTGGAGAATTTGCTTCATGCGGTCACCTCTATCAGATTATATTCCATTATCGCACGGAGTTAACGTCCTCACTTTGTTGGTTAAACCTGCGTTGAGGCTGGCATAGAATGTGCACCGCTAACCGATGCTGCAAGTATGATGTTGGAGGTTTTGGATGTTAAAAAAGATAATCTGGGTATTCATGTTGCTCATTATGACGGCTTGCACCATCCTTTTCAAGGATGGTGTGGACATTGTTTTGAGCGAATTTACACCCACCGCGGTCTCTACAGTGGTCAATGCGACCGAAGTCGTAGAATTTCCCGCCACGGAAGTGGTCAGTGCCACGATCGAGCCAACCGAGACGGACGTTCCTACAATCGAGCCGACACCTGGCACGGAACCAACTGCAACACCTGAAGCGACGCCCATTCCATTTGATGCGACCTATGTACTACAGCCGGGTTCACCGGTATACCTGGATAATTTCGCTCACCTTTCTGAGGGCTGTGACTGGCAGGGGGTTGCCGGCCAGGTGTTCGATGCCAGTGGAGAACCGGTGAAGAACCTGATCGTGAAGGTTTTTGGCTCTTGGAACGAACTTGAGATTGCCAACATTGGCGTGACCGGAATGGTAGCCGGTTCGCCCTACGGTCCTGGCAGTTACGAGATTGTGCTGGGGAAAAAGGCAGTGGACTCAACTGCACCACTTTTCCTGCAGGTTTTTGATGAGGTTCAAAAACCATTGACAGAACCGTTTTCCATCGTTACCAGTTCAGATTGTAAGAAGAATTTACTGATCGTTAACTTAATCACCAAGTAATACTTGATCTCCGCCAAAGGCCCGGACACCTATTATTTGTTCCGGGTCGATTTGTAGCAGTGTATAATTTAGCCAATGGAAGCACAAAATGACGACCGCCTGGATGACGTTCAGCTGAGCGATGTATTCACGCGGGCAGTGCGGTACTGGTGGCTCGTGACCATCCTGGTGATGGCGGGAGGTGTAGTTGGACTCTTTGTTTCGCGATTACAAAGGCCGCTCTACGAATCCACCGCTCAGATCACCACCGTGATTGATTACGCTTATGCAGGCCGTTTGACGGATTATGAAGAGGATCATCTGCTTGCCGCCATCGGAGACATCATTACCTCTGATGCAGTGATGCGCAGCACGGCCGCAGCTGCTGTACAAGAGGGGTTGACCTCTAGCCCCGAAGAGACCATGGCGGGATTATCTGCATCAAGGCAGGGTTACCGCTGGGAGTTGAGCAGCCGCTTCAACGACCCGCACACGTCTCAAAGGGTGAACCAGTTATGGCTGGATGCATCCATGAAAGCGCTTGAAGGGTTCAGGCGTGATTCCATCACCGCGCTTGCACAAGTTAACGCACAGGCTGAGGTGGAGGCCTGTTTTCAACAGGCGGCAAGCCTTGAACCGGTCTCTCCCTATTGCAGCCTCGGGGAAATGCGTGAGCTGCTCGCGAGCCTTGAAGGGTCATCAGAAAGTGAGCAGCCAGGTTCGCTTTTAACTGGACTGCTGGTTTCTCGCATCAGCTACCAGGTGACCCGTGAGGCTGTAATGCCCACAAAACCGGTTCATTACAGCGTAAACCTCACAACGCTGGCAGGAGCGATCATAGGCTTGCTCGCGGTTATGATCCTGTTTATTCTGGGGTATCCCCGTTCTCAGGCGACGGGAAAATTGAAGTGATCTCGCGCGTCTGGCAAAAATCCGTCTGGTTGTTGTGGGTGCTGCTGGTAATCGCCCTGCCGCTTACGACCTTACCGCTGGTGATGAAACTGACGGGATCCAGTTCCGTTGCTCCGGCTTCCCTTTTACCGTTAATTCCGCTGGTTGTTCTCTTTCTACCGGTTTATCTGTGGCAGAAACGCGCCGCGCCAGTGCACGTAACGGCAGTGATATTGTTCTTCCTTTACGCGTTGCTTACAGTCGCGTTGGCGTTTTTACGCCCGTTGCCTGCCTACAAGCAGCAGGCTGCGCTTTCAGCCGGGATCGAAGGGGCGGTCACTCTTTTGCTGGGTTTATTGTTCTATCTCGCTGCTGTCACCCTGCCTGGTTCACGCGGCAAGATCGATAAAACGCTGCGGCTGGTGAACTGGACTGGTCTGGTGGTGGTGATCTGGTCAATTCTACAGGTGGTGCTGGAACCATTATTCCCTGCCACCAAGAATTTATTGAACCAGTTGCAGACTTACATCTCACCCACAAGGCTACTGGTCGATCGCATGCAGGGGTTCGCGTCTGAACCTTCCTGGCTGGCGCACATGTTGAACCTGGTTTTTCTGGCTTATTGGCTGGCAGCCACTTACAACCGCACCACAGTACATCGCTTCAGGTTGTGGAAATTTTCACTGGAAAACCTGCTGGCACTGTTGGGGATCATCGTGCTTGTCGGGACGTTATCACGAGGCGGGTTGCTGGCCTTTATGCTGGTGGTTGCGCTCATTTTCTTGCTCTTGAACATCCGCCTGGTTAAATGGCTGGTGCGTAAAACCGGTGAGAAGCGTAAGATCATTGCAGCGGTAACCATCACGCTGGTGTTGATTCTGATTTACCTTGCGCTACTCGCTGCGGGTTTGTGGGGCTGGAGCCGGGTGGATCCGAGAATGGAAAGCGTTTTCCAGTTCTCCAGCGAGGGTGAAAATCCGTTGATCGAATATGCTGATAATTTGCGCTTTGGAGAACGCCTGGTGTACTGGCAAACCGGGTGGAATATATTCAACGACCATCCAATCATTGGCGTTGGTGTTGGGTTTTCCGGTTTCTACTTCCCGGATTATCTGCCTGATTCAGGTTGGGGGTTGAGTGAAACCCGTAAATTGCTGTTCCGTGCTGACGGGCTATTGAACATAAAAAACCTGTGGTCAAGGTTGCTGGCTGAAACCGGCATCATTGGTTTCGCTTTGTTCACATCATTCCTGGTTCTTTTTGCTTTTACATCCCTTGAAATGGTTAAGTACGGTAAAGGCACGAGAAGGACTTTGGGATTCATGGGAATATTCATGCTGGTCGCCTTGATCGTTGAGGAATTCAGCGTGGATAGTTTCGCACTGCCTTATTTGTGGTTCAGTATGGGGTTGGTCACCGCCGGTTGGCGATGGTATACTCCGGTAAT
>CAYMGO010000007.1:0-13295 GCA_964390015.1 uncultured Anaerolinea sp.
CGATCTGACGAATGCGTTCACGGGTTACGTTAAAGTATCGGCTCACTTCTTCCAGCGTGTGGTCCTTGCCATCGATCAACCCAAAGCGCAATTCAAGCACCTGCCGTTCGCGTTCTGAAAGTGCCGCCAGCGCGTTTTGAACCTGTTCCCGCAGCATCTCGCGGGCAGCGGCATCCATCGGCTCCAGTGCCTCATCGTCCTCAATGAAATCACCCAGTTGGCTGCTTTCTTCATCACCAACCGGTCTTTCCAACGAGATCGGCTCTTCGGCAGATTGAAGGATGCGCTGCACCTTCAGTGTAGCCCAGGACCACCGCCGCTGCATTTCGCCTTCCAGCGGCTGATTGGTGGTGCGTGCATTCTTGATGGCAGCTGCATCTTCCGTTGAGATGAGGTCAGATTCCAGCGCCAGTTCTTCAAGCGTCGGTTCTCTACCCAGTTCCTGCACCAGGCTGCGCTGAACGCGCAGGATGCGCGTAATGGCTTCGAACAGGTGTACCGGGATGCGTATGGTGCGGGCGTGCTCAGCAATGTAGCGGCTGATCGACTGCCTGATCCACCAGGTGGCGTAAGTACTGAACTTAAAACCGCGGGTTGAATCAAATTTGGTGACCGCGCGCAGCAGCCCGAGGTTGCCCTCCTGGATAAGGTCCAGGAATGAAATCCCCCGCCCGAGGTATCGCTTGGCAATACTCACTACCAACCGCAAGTTGGCGCGAATCAACGTCTGGTTCGCTTCCTCTGACCGTTTGCAGACCTCCTCGGTCTCAGCTTCCAACACTTTTTCATCCGGCAGGCGCCTTCGCAGCCAGGTCATCTCAGGCATGCTGTCGTAGCGGGTGATGTGGTCAAGCAGGGCGGAAGAAACCCGCTCCGGTAGAAGATACATGCACATGAAGACCGTGAACGCCTGCCTTACCAGCCCTTCCCAGATGGGGTCCTTTCCCCAAAGCCCGTTGTCAAGGTAACTATGCAGGTAGGATGGTTCGTCAGATTGCCAGGATTGTCTGAGTAACTGCCCTTCCGCGAGGGTGAGCGCCAGGTCGGGGTAATCAGCCAATCCCATGCGTTCGGCGTCTTCCTGTAAGCGCGTCCATGAAGTGGTCAGCTCAGAGAGGATGGCGGTGTACAGGGCGCGGAAGTGTTTATCTTTACCGGGGCAAGGGCGGACATGTTGACTTAATGATTTGACCCGTACACAGGCTTCGATCCTGGCAGCCAGCCTGAATTCGGCATCTGCGTCCAACAGGTTGATCTGACCGATCTCCTTGAGGTACAGCCTTACGGGATCCTCGGTCAGTTCCAGCGCGATCGCCGGATCCTCGAGGATTTCAGCCGGGTCTTCGGGTTCGATCTCGTTCCATTCAGCAGCAACCAACGAAACCCCGGCATCTTCTGTTTCCGGGCTATCAGGGATGTTCTCTCTGTCATTTGAATTGTTCTGCCCCCCTGCCTGAGATCCAGGAGGATTTATCTCATCAGCAGCTGCGCCATCACTATTTTGCCGCGCGGGCGATCCGGCAGACCTGGTGCCACCTGTCGTCCGGTTCCGGGGGGATTTTACAGCCGCTATCACCTGACCAGAATCCTTCTTTTTACGGGTCAATGCTTGCTGCACTGGTTTTTTCTGGCCTGAAGACATGGGTTAACTATACCATAAAGTGCCCGGTCAACTTTTCACAGCGTTTTTGCCAGCGCCATGTCAAGTTTTCCGCGGGAAAGCATGTTGTTGAATATCATCGATTGCAGCACCTGGTCCTCTCGGTCCGCGTTTTCCTCCTCCTGGAGGTAGCGCAACTGGTTGATGATCTGGTTGATGCGAATCAGACGCAGCGAAATTATGGTGCGGTACAGATCAGATACAATGGCTTCATTCTGGATCACCCTGAGGCTGTTATCTGTGAGCAACTCGGTGAGTCGTTCTTCAAAGTCCTCCGCGGCATTTTCCTTCAGGTAATCCAACGTGTCAAGAGCGTCCTGTTTCATGCCCTTCATCAGGCATTTCATCAGTTCGTGATTCTGCGCGTCTTCAAAATCTACCGCCGCGAGTGAATCTACACCGGCCAACTTCAGCCTCCGTTCCAGTTCGTAATAACGGTTGGTGTCGAATAATAGCAGCGCCAGGAAATGCTTCTCCATTTGCAAGGTGCGGTTATCAGTGGTTCTCACTGCTGCCTGTGAGGAGGGCGTCTGTTCGTCTGGCGGCAAGCCCGCCGCAGACCGGCGCGGTCGTTCACGCACCTTCTGGCTCCCCATCAATGAACGCTCATCGATCTTCAAGAGGCGCGCAAGCTGCTGCCGGTAGGTGTCGCGTTCCACGGCAGAGGGAACATCCTCGATCAGCGGTGTCACCTGGGCCGCAATGGCAGACTTCACCTTGGCATCTTCAAGGTTTTGCCCAGCAGCCAGGGTTTCCATAACATGAACAACGATCGGCTTGGCACTTTCCAACACCTGCTGCCAATCCTGCTTATCCTTGAGCACCACATCGTCCGGGTCCAAACCTGGGGGCAGCGTGGTCACCCGCACATCCGCCTGCAACCGCGCTTCGTGCTTTAGCAGGCCGCGCGGGTCGTATGTCAGTTCGGTTTCGCGATCCAGCGCCTGGCGGGCAACTTCAACGCCGCGCAGTGTGGCCTTTTCCCCAGCCGCGTCCGCGTCCAGCGCCAGCACGATGCGCCGGGTGTACTTCTTCAGGTAGCGGAGTTGATCCTCGTTCAACGCGGTACCCATGGGAGAAACGCTGTTGGCAAAACCGTTCTGGTGCAGGGCGATCACATCCAGGTAACCTTCAACGATCACCACCTGGTCGGCATCCCGTATGGCTTTCTTCGCCAGGTTCAACCCGTAAAGCAGGTGGCTCTTGTCGAATAGCGGGGTTTGCGGAGAGTTGAGAAATTTCGGAATGTCCTCGGGATCGAGCACGCGTGCGCCGAATCCTGCCATCTTGCCCACGCCATCGCGGATGGGGAACATGATGCGGTTGCGGAATTTATCGTAATAACCGCCTGAATCGCGTTCGATCAGCAGCCCTACTTCCGCCATTTGCTCAAGCGCGTGGCCTTTTCCGTTGAGGTGACCGAGCAGCGCCTCGTACGAATGAGGTGCATAACCCAGTTCAAAAGCTTCAATGGATTGCGGGGTAATGCCGCGCTTCAAGAGGTAATCATAAGCTGCACGACCGGCAGGGGTTTTAGTCAGCTGGAACTGGTAGTACTTTACGCTCTCCTCGAGAATGCGGCGCAGGGTTTCGTACTGGTCTTCTTTTTCCTTGCGCTCGGGGGTCATCGGGGTTAAGATCACCCCTGCCTTCTCCGCCAGGTACTTGAGCGTTTCGGCGAAGTCCCATCCTTCGCGCTTCATCACGAACTTGAAAATATCTCCGCCTTCGTTGCACGCGCCGAAGCAGCGCCAGACACCGGTTTCAGGGAAAACGGCAAAAGCAGGTGTTTTGGAATTCGGGTGAAAAGGGCAGAACCCGGTGTAACTCTTACCGGAACGGCGTAGTTTTACCGTTTCCGATACGATATCAACGATATCCAACCTGGCTTTGATCTCATCAACTGCGGTCATATCAACAATTTTAGTCCAGAATTCCGAACATACCCGGGCAAAGAGGAGCCGCTAAAAACCTTCGAGGCGCGAAAAATCGGCTACGCCGCTCAGTAAAGCTGAAATACGCTGCAGTAAACCCAGGCGGTTGGCGCGCAGCCCTGGCTCTTCAGCCATCACCAGCACGGCATCAAAGAAGGCATTGACGGCAGGGATCATGGGTAAAAAGGCGTTAAGGGTATCCGCCACCGAACCCTGGCGGCGCGGAGCGAGTTCGGCGCTTTGGAGCGCCTTATATAATTCTACCTCGGTCTGATCTGCAAACAGCGCCGGGTCCACCGGATAGGTTTGCGCCTGATCGCGGGTAATGCGCACGCAGCGGGAATACGCTGGCAGGATCACGTTCCAATCATCACGGTCGACCCACTTGCCTAATTCTTTCACTTCGCGCTGAGCACCGGTGGGATTATTGGATTGTTGCGCCAGCACAGCGTCAACGACATCGTAACGATTGCCCTGGTCGATGAGAATACTGCGCAGGCGACCGCTAATAAACTCAGCGCAAGCCTGCATGTTCTCAGCACTTACCACAATCGGCAGGTGCTGCGCTGCCAGCTCCAACCATTTGCGCAGGTCAAAATCGAGGTCATAGGCTCCCAGCAGCTGCACCAGCCCGATGGCGCTGCGGCGCTGCGCGAATGGATCACGGGTACCCGTGGGTGCCAGTCCGGCGGCGAAAAGCCCCACCAGTGAATCCAGGCGATCCGCCAGTCCTACAACCAACCCCGCTTTCGAGGTCGGCACGGCGTCGCCGGTGTAGCGCGGCAAGTAGTGTTCGCGAATGGCATCGGCCACCGGCCGCGATTCTCCGGAATGAAGCGCGTAGTAGCGCCCCATAACGCCCTGCAGCGAGGTCATTTCCACCACCATGTGCGTCACCAGGTCGGCTTTGCTTAAAACGGCGGCACGTAACGCGGCGTTTTTTTCTTCGGGTGTCAACCCCAGCGCATCCGCCAACGGTTCCGTGATGGCAGTGACACGGCGCGATTTATCCAGCATAGATCCCAGTTTATGCTGGAAGGTAAGCGTTCCCAGCCGCTCCAGCATGTCTTCAAGTTTATGCTTCAGGTCTTCATTTATAAAGAAATGTGCGTCAGCAAAACGTGCTTTGATCACCTGTTCGTTGCCATTGGTAACCACCTGCGCACCGTGCGAATCGCCGTTGCGGATGATGACAAAATAGGGCAGCAGCCTGCCCGCCGCGTCGATCAGCGGGAAGTAACGCTGATGCTTTTTCATCACCGAGATGAGCACCTCGGGTGGCAGCTCCAGGTGAGCCGCATCGAAGCGACCAAGCAGCGCCGTGGGGGCTTCGACCAACCGGGTCACTTCCTCCAGCAATTCATCATCGGCCAGCGGTTCACCGCCAACCTGTGCGCACAGCTCATTCACCTGCTGCCTGATGGCCTGCTTGCGCTGTAGTGGGTCGAGCATGATCCCCTGGCTGGAAAGGTACGCCTGGTAATCTACCAGTGATTTGAGTGCCTTTTCGGCAGGGTCGTTGAAACGCAACCCCCAGGTGATATTGGAAGCTGTGACTCCGGCAAATTCAAACGGGATCGGCGCGCCACCCAATAGTGCCGTCAGCCAGCGCACCGGTCGTGAGAAGGGCACGTTGGTATGGTTCCAGCGCATAGTTTTTTCAAATTTGATGCCTTCCACCAGTCCGGGGAGTGCGCCGCGCAGCACCTCGTGTGCAGGACGGGTCTCTTCCTTCACCAGCGCCACCAGGTAGGTGCCGCCATCGATCTCACGCGTCTGCAGATCATGCACACTCAAACCCTTGCTCTGCGCAAAACCCTCAGCGGCGCGGGTGGGCTGCCCAGTGGCATCATAGCCGCGGCTGGCGGGTGGACCCTTGACAATGGTTTCTTTCGCTTCCTGCTGCTGCGCTAGGTCTTCAATGATGATCACTAAACGGCGTGGTGTTCCCTGTACCGTCACCAGTCCATGATTGAGGCGCAATTCGGTCAGCAGTGCCGGAACGCGTTCAGTCAGCTGTTCCAGCGCACTCTGCAGTTCAGCCACAGGCAGTTCCTCAGTGCCAATTTCCAACAGGAAATGCGCCGGGCTGGTTGGGTACGCTGAGTTCTCAAGGGCTGCAGCCTTGACCGCAACCGCCTTTTTTTCTTTGGTTAACCAGGGGAATTCCAGGTCCTGGCGTTGGGCAACATAAGACTCAGATATGCGCCTTGCCATCTCGCGCATCCTGCCAAACATCGCCTGGCGCTCAGTCACCCCCACCGCTCCACGGGTATCCAGGATGTTGAAGGTGTGAGAACATTTCAACAGGTAATCATATGCTGGCAGCACCAATCCGTTCGCCAGCGAGCCTTCCGCTTCTTCCTCGTATAATTTATAAAGTTGGCGCATGCGATCCACGTTCGCCACCTCGAAGTAGTATTTGCTGTGCTCCACCTCAGCCCGCAGGTTCACGTCGCCATCGGTGAAAGCGTCGTTCCAGCGCATCTCGCGGAAATGATGCACGCGCTGCAGCGGCATGGTGATGCGCTCAAGCCCGTAGGTGATCTCCACCGATACCGGGTCGAGCATCAGCCCGCCCGCCTGCTGGAAATAGGTGAACTGGGTGATCTCCTGCCCATCCAGCCACACCTCCCAACCCAGCCCCCATGCGCCCAGTGCCGGCTGCTGCCAGTTATCCTCTACAAAGCGGATATCATGCTCGCGCGGGTCGATACCGATGGCTTTTAGTGACTCGAGGTAGATTTCCTGCGGGTTTCCCGGATCGGGTTTGAGGATCACCTGGAACTGATAATGCTGCTGGAAGCGATTGGGGTTTTCGCCGTAACGGCCGTCATCAGGTCTGATCGAAGGCTCAACGTACGCCACCTTCCAGGGCTCCGGACCCAGCACGCGCAGAAAAGTTGCGGGGTTCATTGTTCCTGCGCCAACCTGGCTGTAGTACGGCTGCCAGATCAAGCAGCCCTGGTTCGCCCAGAATTGCTGCAGTGACATGATCACGGATTGAAAATCAAGTGGTTTGTTCATAAAATCTCCGGGAGGCAGTGGCTTTAAGTGTCACAATTATACCCTGAGAGCAGGTAGAGACCGTTCCATTGAACGATGATCACATTTGTTTGCGGATCTGCTTCAGGAATTCAGGTGAGTTTAAGCTGCGTTCGAGCAGGTAGGTGAGGTAGTAATTCTGCAGGCTGTCGATCTCCTGCCGGATGGCAATTGGGGGATCGGCGCGCAGTGCCTGCTTATAATCACTACGTTGAAAGTGCCTCAAAAAGCGCAACGCCTCCATCGAGACCGGACGGATGCTCTGGCCACGACCGGTGCATTTGGGGCACAACACTCCACCTAAATCTGCCGAGAAGAACTGGTCGCGGGGGGTGATCTCCTCCCCGCAGGCGGCGCACTCGAAAAGCAGCGGCCGGTACCCCAGCAGGTCAAGCAGGCGCATCTCATAGTATTTGATCGGGACAAAATCGTCCTCACCCGTGCTCAGTCTTTCCAGGGTTTCGGTGAGCAGCTTGTAAAGCTGCCAGTTTTGCCCCTCTTCATAAGTGAAACGGTCGAGCAACTCCACCACGTAAGCCGCCTGCCCCATTTTTTGCAGGTCTTCCCTCAGTGGTTGAAAGAGGTCGATGGCCTCGGCCTGGGTCACTATCCACAGATCGTGCCCTTTGGCCAGCATGATAGTAACGCGGGTGAATGGTTCCAGGTGACCCGCCTTGCGGGATTGGATCTTGCGCAGCCCCTTGGCGATGGCGCGCAGCTTTCCCTGTTCGCGCGAATAAAGCACCAATAACCGGTCGGCTTCCCCCCAATCAGAATGACGCAGCACCACCGCGTCAACCCGGATATTGCGCTCACTTTTGGGCATAAACCCTCAGAGCAGGTCTTCAGGCCTGAATGCTTTTGGCAGTAAACCTTCCACCGTGGTATCCATGTGCACTTTGCCGTTGGTATCCACGATCAGCACCCGGGTAGAAAGACCAAACTCGGCCATCACCTGGCGGCAGGAACCGCAGGGTGTGCCGCCGTTATCCGTCATCACCACGATGATACTGAAATCACGCTCACCCTCTGAAACCGCCTTAAACATCGCCACCCGTTCCGCACAGATCCCCGTGGGATAGGCGGCGTTCTCAATGTTCACGCCATCGTAAATCCTGCCGCCTGCGGTGAGCAGCGCCGCGCCGACCGCGTAATGAGAGTAAGGCGCGTAAGCCCAGCCGCGCGCCGCACGGGCCGTCTCTATGAGCTTTTCCAGCATCTCGTTATCAATTTGCGTCGTTGTCTTCATCCGGTTTCTCCATCTTCACAGCACGGATCCTGCCGACCCTGCGGCCATGAACTTCTTCCACAGTCAGCCGCCAGCCATCAAAGTACAGCTCATCACCCGCCACCGGAACGCGCCCCTCCTGGCTGTAGAAATATCCGCCCAGGGTATCGGTCTGGTCCGTTTCAAGGTCGGTATCCAGGGCGTCATTAAAATCATCAAGCGCCACTCTACCCAGGAATACGAATTCATCGTCAGAAATTTTCTCCACCAACCGTTCTTCGCTCTGATCGTACTCGTCGCGAATCTCGCCCACGATTTCTTCGACGATATCCTCAAGTGTCACCAGGCCGGCCATACCGCCGTACTCATCCACCACCACCGCCAGGTGAATACCCTTGGACTGCATCTCTGCCAGCAATTCGTCAACCTTCTTTGATTCAGGGACGAAATACGCCGGCCGCAGGAATTTGCGGATGGTCTGACTTTCTGCCGGCGTGATGTGCAATCTCAGCAGGTCTTTGGCATACAGCAGCCCAACCACATTATCAATAACGTCCTCATAAACCGGAGCGCGCGAGTGACCGGATTCGACAAACTGGTTGATGGCGTTGTCTAACGGAGTGTTCACATCCAGCGCCAGCACTTCAATGCGAGGCACCATGATCTCGCGGCAGAGCGTATCACCAAACTGGAAGATCGAATAGATCATCTTGCGTTCGTCCGGTTCCAACCCGCCTTCCGGTTCGCCGACTTCCACCCAGGTTTTTAATTCATCCTCGGTGACTGAGCCAAGGTTGCGCTGCACCACGCCGCCGGTGCCCTGCAGACCAATCAGCAGAGAAACAAATGGACTGAACAACTGGTCAAGTAACCTGGCTACTGGTGCCAGTCGCATTGCCCACGCCTCCGGGTCCTTCAGCGGGAAGCGTTCCGCCAGGAACTCGAACGCGAGGAGGATAAAGATCGTCAACGCAAAAATGCCGAGCAAGCCGGCGATGTTATACTGCACCCCGGCTGCTTGGAGCAGGAGCCAGGCACTGGCGAGCACCAGCGCGTGCAGCAGTGCCACCAAAAAGCGCATCGTCGCGCGCAGGCGACCGGTTTCAAGCACTTTTATCGTGCGCTCCAGCATCCCGCGGTCTTCAGTTCCCAGGTCGATCAGTTGTGGCAAACGAGCGTTAAATAGCGCCGCCCGTGTGACCGAAATGAAAAGGTCCAGCAGTAGAAAAACAAACAACAAAATCCAGGCGATCAACTCCACTTTATTCCTTCTTCTTCATTGGTCTCGCCGGCACGCCGGCAACCACCTCGTTATCCGCCACATCGTGGGTTACCACAGCGCCGGCTCCGGTCGTCGCGTTTTTTCCGATCTTCAGCGGGGCGACCAGCATGGTATCAGAGCCAATGAATGTATTTTCACCAATCTCGGTGGGATTCTTGTTAACCCCGTCGTAATTGCAGGTGATGGTACCCGCGCCGATATTGACGTTTTCGCCAATGGTAGCGTTACCAATGTACGAGAAGTGTCCCATCTTGACCCCGGCTGCCAGGTGTGAATCCTTCACCTCACCAAAATTGCCCATATGCACCCCGCGCCCCAGGTGCGCTCCCTTGCGCAGGTGGCAGAAAGGTCCCATCCCCACCTCGTCCTCCACCACGGCCCCCTCGATGACAGAAACCTGCAGGTGACAGTGGTCACCAATGGAGGAATCGCTGATGATGATATCCGGCCCGATCTCGCAGCCCTCGCCAATGACCGTATTACCGCTGAGCCTGGTGTTGGGCAGGAGGACGGTATCCCGACCGATCCTGACAGAATCCTCAATGTAGACGAGTTCCGGATCCGCCATTGTCACGCCAGCCAGCATGTGCGCGCGGTTGATGCGCCTGCGGATGACACGCTCAGCTTCGGCGAGGTGCACGCGGTTATTGATGCCAAGGGTTTCTTCCTCATCACCGACGGTGATGCCCGTGACCTTCTTTCCTTCTTCAACCGCCACTGCCACAATATCCGTCAGGTAGTATTCACCTTTTGGAGAAAGGCGGATTTTTTTCAACGCCTGCCACAACCACGGGGACTTGAAACAATACGCACCAACGTTCAATTCGACAATGCACAGCTGTTCGGGCGTAGCCTGGGCTTCTTCAATAATACCGGTCACCTCTCCATCCGCACCGCGGAGGATGCGCCCAAACCCGCGCGGGTTTTCAGAGCGTACCGTTAGCAGGGTCAGCGGGCTGCTGCTTTGCAACTGTGTTTCGACCAGATTCACCAGGGTGGTACCCGTAAGCAGCGGCATATCCGCCGAGATGACCAGCACCAGCCCGGTCTCCGCTCCCAGCAGTCCTTCAGCTGCCTGCACCGCGTTGGCAGTGCCCAGTCGCTCCTGCTGCACGGCATAATCCACTGATTCGCTGATGGCGCTGCGAACCTGCTCCGCGCCGTTGCCGATGACCACCACCGTTCGGGTGGAGCCAACAGCCGCTGCCAGTTGAATGGAATATTTTACAAGCGGCTTGCCATTTAATGGGTGCAATACCTTGGGCAGGGAGGAGTTCATGCGGGTGCCCTGACCAGCGGCGAGGATAATGGTAGAAAGATTCATGTTACTCTCCACTGATAACGCCTGGCTATTCAATTTATTCTACACCGGATACAAAGCAGGCGCGCGATGGAGCTTTGCGCGCCGCGCTTGCTAAGATGAAAACACGGTCTATGAGGGTCAGGTTTTTTCTTCATTTACTTGCTGCGTAGGCTGGGGCGCCTGGATTCGAACCAAGATCCACAGATCCAAAGTCTGGTGTGCTGCCGTTGCACCACGCCCCAATACACTCCCTGTGCAGTGGAGTAGATTTTAACACAAAACAGAGGACATTGGCGGGGCTACCCCTGCCTCATTCGCCGGGGCACACCTCCCCCAGGGTGAGTGCTTCAATTCCCCGCAACGGGCTGCGCGCACTCACGTCCAGATCGAGTCCGCACAGGTCAGGGCGCGATACCATGGCCTTGACGTGGAAGAATAGCGGCAGCGCAGGCAGCTCCTCCATCAGGATCTGCTGCATGCGCTCTGCTTGGTCTTCCAGCAGTTCGCGTTCAAGCCCGGCGGAAAGCGCGAGTTCACAGGCGGCGTCGTATTCATCGTTGGCGTAACCGCTGAAGTTGACCCCGCCGTAGCGTTCACCCAGCCACTTGTTTTTTTCTCCCGGGATCTCGGAAGAAGAAAAGAGAAAACAAGGCGGCTGTCGGCCGGTCGACCAGGCAAGCTCAGCCAGGTCAAAATTACGCCCGAAGACCTGTCCTGCGGGACCGACCGCGTACATATCCGTTACCGGCAGGTAGGTGGGTGTGACCTTGATGCCGCATTCGCCCAACGATTCAACCACAGCAGTGGTGGTACTGGCGTGCAATTCACTTTCAGTGACGTAATAGTTCAAAGCCAATTCAGAGTTGTAGAATATATTGTCGATCTCCGTGGCCACCCTGGGTGTGGAAGGGTTGCCGTCGACATCCTGCCAGCCGGCTTCATCCAGCAGCTGCGCACCGAGCAGCGGGTCGTGTGAATAGATCCTGGTGCCTGTAGCCGCAAAGGGATGATTGGGCGGGAGGTAAGTGACAGGGATATCAGACTGGTTCAGGGTGATGTAGGTTTGAATGTACTCGCGGTCAACACAATGAGCAATGGCCTGCCTCATCCGCACATCTCCAAAGAAATCCTGCCGGTCTTCGTAAGGGTTGTAAACGTCATCATAAGAGGCCGGTTTGATGCCGAAGTGCAGTCCTTCCCACTCCGGACCCATGCCAAAGTATGATTTTATCTCACCCTGGGCTTCCAGTTCGCGCACGCGCACGATCTGCGATTCCAACCCGGCCGTGGTATCCATGATGTCACATTCGCCGGTGAGCATCATGCTCAGGTCAGCTTCAGGCGTGGCCGGGATGAAGCGGTACACAAGCACATCGAAATAAGGCAGACCTTCAGCCGCGCGGAAGTAATTTTGGTTCTTCACCAGGCGGATGTGATCGCCGCCCACCCATTCGTCCACCACGTACGGACCCCATCCGAGCGGCTGGCGGGTGCTCAGTGGATCTTCGGTCAACTGCTGAGGAGTGAGCGCCGAGAGCATATGCTCAGGCAGCGGTGACCAGAAGAACGCCGCGGGGTTGAGCGTGAGGTAACCCGGCTGCCCCACCCACTCCACATTGCGCTCATCCAGCGCGGTGTAAGAAAAGGTGCGGTCGATGTTTGTCTTTGTCACTTGCGTGGCGGGATCATTGCTCACGTTGAAAGAGAAAATCGAATCCTGCGCCGTGAGGGGCTCACCATCAGACCAGGTAATGCCCTCCAGCAGGGTGAATTTCACCACCATCTGGATCAATGTGAGCTCTCCGCTTCCGTCCCATTCAACGGCGCAGTCAGGCGAGGTGCAGCCCGCCGGGAAGACGCGCACGCCTTTGTTAAGTGCGACAATATCACCATATACATTCGCCACCGGGTCACCCGCCGAGACGGCTGTTGACCGCAGTACAACGCCGCCGTTCTCCACGGTCGGCAGGCTGGTTAATATCACCGGGGAGGCTTCATAATCGAGGGTGTCCACCGGGCCGTCATAAACGGCTTCCAGCACACTCCACTTGGCACGGGATGTATCCCCATAGATGTAAAGGTCTTCCGGTTCGTCCGCCAGGCATACCACCAAAGTCTTTGGTGGTACCGGGGTGGGGGTTGGCGGCAGTGAAACAGGTGTTTCCGTTGGCATAACCGGCGGCTGGGTTACCTGCCCGCAGGCGGTCAGCGCAAGCAGCGGCACCAGCAGCAAAGCCAGCAGGGTTCTTGTTGGGAATCGCGATGATCTCATTCTCATTTCCTTTGTCATAGCGTCAATTATAAAGCATAGTCCGTGGACAAAAAAACGGCGGCTGAGATACGCCGCCGTTGATTATTGGTAAACTGATTTATGATCGACCACGCATCTTGGGATCGAGGACATCACGCAGGGCATCACCCACCAGGTTCCAGCCCATCACGAACAACACCAGCGTGAGGCCCGGCCACACAACGATGTACCAGTAGGTCTGCAGGCTGGTGATCCAGTTGCGTGCGAAGCTGAGCACCTGGCCCCAGTCGGCGTAGCCCACGTCGGTGCCGATGCCCAAAAATGAAAGTGCCGCAAAAGAAAGCACCACATCGCCGATGCCCAACGATGCCAGTACCAGCGTGGGGAAGATGGCGTTGGGGATGATGTGGCGGAACAGGATGCGACTGTTCTTCACGCCTGATACCTTCGCTGCCATGACGAAATCACGCTGCTTTACCGAGAGGATGTCACTGCGGATGATACGCGCGTAACCCATCCAGCCAAAGGCGATCAAGGCAATCACTACCGGCAGCACGCTCTTGCCGATCTTCGGCGTCAGCACCGCGGCGAG
>CAYMGO010000007.1:13395-47181 GCA_964390015.1 uncultured Anaerolinea sp.
ACCCATTCGTCTTTGCCGGTTAAGGCTTTATACCAGAAAGGGATGTCCGGAACGTTCCTGCGCCATTGTGAACCCATCGGCTGCGGGTCGGATTTGAATCCGTCCCTCGGAATTCTGTATGGGTCATTGGGGGTGACCGGGGGGATGATCAGGGGAGCAAAGATCGCTATGAGGATGAAAAAGGCAATCAACACAAAGCCCAGTCGTGATGCCGGTGTTTTTAGTAAGCCTGTAACAATGCGGTAATTATCCGGTCCAAGTAACCGTTCCACCCGCCCGATCTTGCGGAACTCGACGACATTGCCCAGTAAAGAATTATCACCAGTAGGGATTGTTTCTGTCATTTTCCAGCTCCTTAAGACAGGCGAACGCGCGGATCAACGAACGCGTAAATGATATCCACAACCAGGTTCGCCACGATCAGGATCAGACCATTGAAAATAGCGAACCCGAGCATGGTGACGATATCCAGGCTGGTAGCAGCCCGGGCAGCGGCTGAACCAATACCGGGGTAATTGAAAACGGTTTCGGTAATGACCACGCCGCCCAGCAAGCCCACGATACTGAAGCCCGCCATGGTGATCACTGGCATCATCGCGTTTGGTCTGGCGTGTTTGAAGATCACATCGTTTTCTTTCAACCCCTTGGCGCGGGCGGTGACCACGTAATCCATGCGAAGCGTCTCGAGCATGGAGCTGCGGGTAACACGCAGGAAGGTGGCCCAGTTGATGTAGGAAAGTGTAATAATGGGCAGGATCATGTGCTTTAACGCGTCCCAGAACACATCGAAACGTCCGTTCAATAACGCATCAAAGGTGATGAGGTTAAGGTAGGTTTTCCAATCGTTCGAACTGACCACAGCCGCGGCCCAATCCGAAAGCCGCCCCGGTTGCAGCCAATTCAACTTGGCGTAAAACAACATCAGCACCAGCAAGCCGAACACAAAAACCGGGAAGGAGGTACCCACGATGCTGAAGATGCGCGCCAGCTGGTCGATGATTCCGTTGTGGTGCACCGCCGCCTGCACCCCCAGCCAGATGCCCACCAGTATCATTGGTGCTATCGTCCAAAGAGCCAGGTCAAGCGTGTTGGGGAAGCGCCTTTTGATCAGTTCCGCTACAGGCATTGAATTGGACCTGGAATAGCCAAACTCACCGTTGAGTATGCCGCCTTCGCGCTCCCCGGTGAGCGGGTCTTTCGGACCCACCATCCAGTTCCAATACTGAACATAAATTGGCTGGTCAAAGCCGTATCTTTTAATGAGGCCGTCGATCATCTTTTCGTTTTTTGGGAGATCGCGAACATACAAGGCCGTGCGCTCCACGGGTGATAGCAGCTGCATCATCGCGAAGATCAGCAACGTCACACCAAAAAGTAGCACGGGCACCAGTAACAATCGTCTGATGGTGTAAGTGAGCATCTGTCAACCTCTTTCTCAGCAGAACTTTATTTTTGAGCTGCAGATAAAAATAATCAAATAGTTATCTGCATGCCATAAATCAAGTTCGGTTTTCGGGGGCCTGTTGCCAGGCCCCCGGTTTATTGCCAGTCGGTCTTAAAACCTTAGTTCTTGAACATTGTGTAGTAGTTGAACCCTGAGAAGAGCGGATTCAGTACCTGTCCCTCGACCCAGCGCTGCATCAAAGTGTGCGTGGTCGCGATGTACAGAGGAGCAGCCACAGCCAGGTCGTAGTAAAGCTGGTTGGCCTGTCCGTAGATCTCAGCGCGCGCGGCGTCATCAGGTTCGGTAACACCAGCGATGAGCAGTTCTTTGAACTGATCCGTTACTTCTGCCGGCAGTCTCTGGCGTGAACCATAAACACCGTAGGTGTAGGGCTGGTACCAGTTGTAGGGATCGTGGAAGTCTTCCTGCCAGCCACCGGTGAGGATGGGCAGCTGGAAGGCGCGCTGTACACGCAGGTAGGTCGCCCACGGCAAACCAAGGGTCTCAACGCTGAACAACTCGTTGATGGAGGACAGGTTGCTGGCTAAGAGTTCAGCCACTGTCTGTCGGGTGTTGTTGCCCTGGTTGTAAGCCATCTGCAGGCGGAAGCCTGTGGTCCACACATCGCCCTCAGGATCTTCACCGGCGGGGATGCCGTCTTTGTCGACGTCAGCCAGCTTGAATTCTTCTTCAGCTTTTGCCAGGTCGAAGTAGTAGGACGGGGTTTCTTCAGAGTAGCCGGGCATGCCGGGCAGAGAGAGGTTCTTGGACTGTACAGCTTCACCAGCGAAAACGTCGTCAATGAAGAGTTCCCAATCAAAGGCATAATAGAAGCCTTTGCGGATGTGTTCGTCACTGAAGAAGTCGGCCGGTACGCCGTTGCCATCCAGTTTGCCGGAACCGATGTAGGGGTTCGGGCTTTCCGGTGAGGTGGCGATGTTCCAGTTGGGCAGCATCACGTCCTGGGTGGTACCGGGGCGGCCGATGCGCAGTTCGATCGGCAGGTTGTTGCCGGTTTCGCCTTCAGCACAGGCAGTGAATTTTTCTGCTGCGAGCTGGTTGGCATCATAACCGCAAACTTCCATCAACTCGGTGTACGTGCCCAGTTCAGGATCATAGACGGCATAGGAACCAACAAGCGCATCCACCTGGGAGCGGTTGGCTACTGGTACGGTGACAAAATCAGCATCACCGGTCTGCAGCATCGCGAAGCGGGTGCCCCATTCAGGAACCTGCTTGAAGATGACTTTTTCCAACTTGGCGGGTTCATTCCAGTATTCGTCAAAGCGAGCCAGAACGATCTCTTCCTGGTTGACAAAGCTTTCCAGTTTGAAGGGGCCGGTTCCGTTGGCGATGGTGCTGAAAGTGTTGTTAGCGGAATCAACGCCGTAGAAGTTCTGCCATGTTTCGCAGGTACCATCCCAGCCGCCGTTCTCAACAACCCATTCCTTGTCCATGATGGAACCCCAACCGTTGGCGATAGTCACCAGGAAAGGTCCCCAGGGCTGAGCAAGGGTCAAGGTCACAGTGCCGGCAGCGTCATCCGCCACCGCAGCAGCCTGTACTTTTTCGCAGGCAGCCAGCAGCACCGCGGGATCAGCAGCGGCTAAACCAGCCTGATCGTCGTAGAGGTTACCCTCAGGATCGACCAGCACGGAGATGTCATCCACGCCCAATCCGAGGAAAGGCTCGGTGAGGAGCAGCTGAGGTGACCAGGTGCCGCCCTGCAGCAAACCACGCTGGAAGCTGTAGGCAACATCGGTCGGGGTCAGGTCGCCACCTTCGTGGAACTTGACGCCTTCGCGAATCTTGAAGGTGTAGGTCAGGCCATCGGCTGAGACTGTCGGCATTTCCGCGGCGAGCTGCGGGACCAGGTCGGTCATGCTGTCACCGTTGTAGAATACCAGTCCTTCATAGACGTTCTGGATAATCTCACCTGACATGGTATCGTATGCCAGCGCGGGATCCAGGGTGTCAACACTGAGGTCTGAATACACGATGTTCATTGTTGTCGGGTCTGGTGATTTGAACTCGACAGCAGCGGGGGCTTCAGCAGCAGGTGCCTCGGCAGCAGGTGCCTCAGCAGCAGGTGCCTCAGCGGCAGGTGCCTCAGCGGCAGGGGGGGTGGTGGGCTGCGCGCAGGCGGTCAGCACAAAACTGACAACCATGAGCAAAGCAAGCAGTACATATAACTTACGCATTTTTTCTCCTCCTTGTGAGAAATTCATTCGATTCGTAATTTTCTATCCTGAACACGTTACTTTTCATAACTACCGGAATGTTCATCACCTCCTTATGGATTTCCTTTCTTCATATTTTATGACAGGCCGCAAAGTGTCCCGGCCTTACTTCCCGCCACTCGGGTGTCTTTTCCGCGCAGATCGTATCCGCGATGGGACAGCGGGTGCGGAAGCGGCAGCCTGAAGGGGGATTCACAGGAGAAGGCACATCGCCTTCCAGTAAGATACGGCGGCGTTTTTCGTTAAAAACAGGGTCGGCCACCGGTATTGCAGAAAGTAGGGCTTGCGTATAAGGGTGCAACGGATGGGTAAAGAGCTCAGACCTGTCCGCCAGTTCGACGATGATGCCCAGGTACATCACCGCTACACGGTTGCTGATGTGACGCACCATTGAAAGGTCATGGGCGATGAAAAGGTAGGTGAGGTTCAGTTTCTCCTGAAGCTCTTCCAGCAGGTTGACTACCTGCGCCTGGATGGAGACATCCAGCGCTGAAATGGGTTCGTCGCAGACAATGAAGGATGGATTCAAGGCCAAAGCCCGGGCGAGGCCAATGCGCTGCCTTTGCCCGCCGGAAAATTCATGCGGGTAGCGTCCGGAATAATCGGGGTTGAGCTGCACCATGTGCAGTAATTCTTTAACGCGGTCATCGATTTGCTTGCCGCTGGCTTCGTTAAAGGAAAGCATTGGTTCGCCTACAATATCACGCACGGTCATGCGCGGGTTAAGGCTGGCGTAAGGATCCTGGAAGATCATTTGCATTTCGCGGCGCATCAGGCGCATGGGTTCGGAGCGCAGTTTTACCAGATTGGTGTCTTTAAAGTAAACATCGCCCGCGGTTGGTTTATAAAGCTGAAGAATGGTGCGACCGGTGGTGGATTTACCGCAACCGGATTCTCCCACCAGGCCCAACGTTTCTCCCTGGTGAATATCAAATGAAACGCCATCCACCGCGTGAACCGCTCCCACCTGGCGCCGGATGACACCCCGGTAAATGGGGAAGTGCATTACCAGGTTTTCAACCCTGATCAGTACGTTGTCATTTGCTGTCATGCTACCTTACTCCCGTTCCTGGTATCAACCCAGCATGCCACGCGATGCCCATCTGATACGGATTCGAGCGCCGGATTTTCCTTCCAGCAGCGATCGGTAACCCATTTGCAGCGCGGTGCGAATGGACAAAGATTCGGCGTTTGATACAAAACCGGGGGCATACCTTCGATCGAAAATAGCTTCTTGTGCACATCCAGGTGAACCTGCGGCAGGCTGCCGATCAGACCAAGGGTGTACGGATGGCGCGGATCAGCGTAGAGATCGTAGACGTTGGCTTCTTCAATGATGTAGCCTCCGTACATCACCATAACGCGATCCGCCAGGCTGGCGACCACACCCAGGTCGTGGGTGATCCAGATGATAGCCATACCCAGCTCCTGGCGCAGGCGTTTCACCAGGTCAACGATCTGCGCCTGGATGGTCACATCGAGCGCGGTGGTCGGCTCATCGGCGATGAGGATCTGCGGGTTGCACGAAAGCGCCATGGCGATCATCACGCGCTGGCGCATGCCGCCGGAATACTGATGGGGATAATCCTTTAACCTGTCCCCAGCCTTGGGGATGCCAACCAGTTCAAGAAGTTCAATGGAGCGGTTGCGGGCCTGCTCCTTGGTCAGGTTCAGGTGCAGCATCAGCGGTTCAGCCATCTGCTTGCCAATGGTCATCACCGGGTTCAGAGAGGTCATCGGGTCCTGAAAGACCATGCTGATCTGCCCACCCCTCACGTGCCGAATTTCCTCAGACTCCATCTTCAAGAGATCTTCACCCTTGAATAACGCCTGACCGCCAACGATTTTTCCAGGGGGTGAAGGAATGAGCCGCAGGCAGGAAAGCATGGTCACGCTCTTGCCACAGCCACTTTCTCCTACTACACCCAGCGTTTCGCCTTCAGACAGGTGAAACGAAACACCGTTAACAGCATGAACAATTCCTTCGGGAGTGGTAAAGTGGGTCTCAAGATTCTTAACTTCTAACAACTGTTCGGCCATCTACGAGTCCTTTAAAATCCAAGAGTCTGGATATTGAAAATTGATAAAAAAGGTAATTCATAGTTTACCATTAATCGCTTTGACTGCAATCTGCCTTTTTGCACGAAAAGTTTAAAGCACGGAATTATTTTAACCGCAAAACTCCACATGCTCTCAATCCTTAGTTCCCTTCAGGTATTGGCTTACACACGGTTACCTGGTCAAAGACGGTCATGCACTCCGCCCGATACCCGTCAAAATCGATCAGAACATTCATCTGATACAAAGTCTGATCGTAGGTTTGAATGATCAATCTTCGCTTGCTCTGCATAATGCTTTCTATCGGTTTTAGCGCCGCCAGGTGCATGGCGCGCGCCAGTTCAGGCGCTACCTCTTTACCGGCATTGTCCACGGAAAACTGCAGCAAATTATCCACCACCCTTACCGGCTTTCGCATAAAGTTGTTCAGCATGGAGTCGTTGGAATTGCCAACCAGGCTGAAACTTAAAAAACAGATGACCAGCGGGATTACGGCGGCGATCTTGCCGGAAGAAAAACGCGATTGCTCGATCAACACATTTTCCAGCAATCCGCAGATGACGGCGGCAATGGCGGTGGCAATGAAACCAAAAATAAAATATTGTTCAAATTCAGCATACACCGGGTATACCAGTTGATCGCCCAACTGCTTGTCAAAGAAGCGGATGATCACAGGCGATATCTGGATCGGCAACCAGATCGTCAGCTTAACGAATAGATACGCCAGCGCCAGCCACAACGGGATGGTAAGCCAGCCCTTCTGAAAGCGCATGGTCAACCAACCCACCAACCCGCCGGTCAACAAACAGATCAGCAAGCCTGGCAAGAACTTTACCCACGGGAATGCGGCGTGCGCGCGGAAAAGCAAAATCGCATCCAACCCCCAGGCAAAAAACGCAAATGCCAATCCCGCGGCAAACCCGTACAATAAACCCATAGAAAGATTTGGTTTGTTTGGTGGAGTTCTCACGTTATTCAATCTCCATTCTTTATAACTCGTTGCCGGTATTCACCCGAACAGCGTAAACCGACGGAACGGGTGTTGAGACAACGTACCCGGGTAACGGTTCTTTTTTAGTCTTTAGTGGCGCTGGTTCATTCAGAGCCGGTTCACAAGATATGATCCGGCTGAAGACAGTTGTACACTTCACCCACATGCCATCCAGAACAATCAGCACATCAACCTGGTCAGCCCCCTGGAGCAGCGAACTTGGGATCAATGCGCGTTTTCCAGGAATATAGTTGGCAAATTTCTTAATTTCCTCAAGGTCCGTTGCCCGGGCAATCTCTTCAGGAAGTTCGGGGTTCTTGTTTTCAAGGACAAATTGGAAGGACTGGTCAAGCACCTGCACGGGCTGGCGCAATTTCTTATTGACCAGTGTATCCGATAGCGCACCGGCCAGACTGAAACTGACAAAACAAATTAATATCGAGGCGACGAAAATTCTTACGCCATCAGCGTAAACGTATTCATTTATTTGGCCTTTCTCGTACGCTCCGAAGCCAACCGCTACACCCAACAATATGAAGGACCCCAACCAGGTGATCTCATTGATCTGGCGTGTCTCACTGTAATTAAGGTAGTCGCCAATTGGTAAGTTGATCAACCTTACCAGACCTGGCAGGATCTTCACCGGCAGCCAGTATACCAGGCGGGAAAACAGCAGCCCGAGTCCAAGCCACGCGATCGTCCCCAATCCAGATCTGCCGGAGAACATCGTCAGCCAGCCGACGAAACCGCCGGCGACCAGGCAGATGATACTTCCAGGAATGAACTTAATCCATGGATAAGCACCGTGCGCGCGAGCCAGTAAAACCGCATCCACCCCCCAGGCAAAAATCGCAAACGCCAGGCCGGCGGCGAGGCCGTAGAGCAGCCCCGCGATCTGTTTTTTCTTGCTCACAGCAGGTTTCATCCTTCAAAACCTCATACTAAGTGACAGACACCCTTGTTTCAATGTCGGCGTATTGATAAGGGTAATCCATAATACAACTTAACAACGAAAAGTCAATATCTGTTGGGTATCGGGGGAGCTGTTTTGTGTGCCCACATCACGTACAGGGTATCAAATTTACACAGCGTTCATACCAATTTTTTACAACATGCAGCGGTTATTCATCCCCGGCGCGCATACGCAGGTAGGATTCATATCTCTCCACGCTGACGCTGCCCTCTTCGACCGCCTGTATCACCGCGCAGCCGGGTTCTTCAGAATGCGCGCAGTCGTTGAACTGGCAGTGTTTCACCAGTTCGCGCAGCTCCGGAAAGTAGCCGTCCAGTTCCTCGGGTTCGGTATCCCACAGAGAAAGTTTGCGTAAACCCGGCAGGTCGGCTACATAACCGCCAGCGGAGAGGGGGAAAAGCTCACGCACCACAGTGGTGTGCCTGCCCCTGTCTTTATGTGTGCTGACCTCCTGTACTGCCAGCTCCAGGCCGGGCTGCACCCTGTTCAACAGGCTCGACTTACCCACACCGGAAGGTCCGGCCAGCGCCGAGATCCTGCCGATCAGCGTCTTTCGCAATTCGTCTACACCTTCGCCGGTAACGGCTGAAGTGTAGATGACCTTATAACTTAGCGGCGGGTAAATATCAAAGATCCTTTTTGCCTCGCGCTTACCCACCAGGTCCACTTTGTTGGCAACGATCACCGCCTTCAACCCCTGCTTCTCTGCGATGACCAGGAAGCGGTCAAGCATACGCAGGTGCGGTTCAGGAGAAGCACAGGCAAAAACCGCCACAATCTGGTCGGGGTTCGCCAGCAAAATCTGGCGGTACTCGCCGCGCGGTGTGGGATCAAGGCGCACCAGTTCGCGCACACGCGGCTCAATCTCTTCGATCACGCCGCTGCCCTCCGGTAAGATGGTTATCTTTACGGTATCACCAATACTGATCACGTCCCCCTGGATGGTACGGCGCTTGAGGCGGCCGCGCAGCCCGCAGGTGATCACCCCGCCAGCGGTTTGCACGGTGTAAAAGCCGGATTGAAAACGGGTGACGATACCGCTCAGGAATTCGCCGGTCACGGTTATTCTGAATCGGGTGCGGGAGTGCGGGTAATATATATATCCGTCTCCCACCAGTACGGGGTGTAGACCTCACCCGCAAAGTACGCCTCGATGACGCGCCTGAATACCGGAGCAGCGTAGGCAGACCCATCACCCGCGTATTCCAGGATAACCGCCACGGCGATATCGGGTTTATCGGGGTTGTCGGCATCGGTGAAGCCAGCGAACCACGAATGCGGGTCCTCAACCGAGGTGGTAGCTGTGCCTGTTTTACCAAAAATTGGTGTGTTCATGCCAACAAAGCGGCGGTAAGCTGTGCCGCGTTCGTGGCGCACCACCAGCTCCATACCGTCCTTCACCGCCTGCAGCGTCTCTTTACTGGCAGGAATCTCGTTGAGCACTTCGGGCTCAAACTGCTGCAGCACCGTGCCATCAACACTGGTGATCTTTTCAATGATCTGCGGGCGGTACAGCGTTCCGCCATTGCCAATGGCCGCCACCATGTTGGCTACCTGCAGCGGGCTCACCAGCATATCCCCCTGGCCAATGCCCATCTGCACAGCGGCGCCCTCGGTGGTCGGGTCATTGATCTGTCCTACTTCCTCCGCAACAGCACCAATGCCGGTGGCCTGGCCAAGACCGAACTCGCGCGCCCAATCTGATAGATAGGTCGCCCCCTCCTGGCGGTACAGGTCCAGCCCCAGGTGATAGAACCATGGATTGCAGGAGCGCATAATTCCCTGAATCAGTGTGAGATTGCCTGAGGGTGGCAGGTCCTTGTCAAACGTCCAGTCGTTGCCCACAAAACCGGGCAGTTCGGTGTACTGGCTGGTACATTCATATCTGGTGTTTGGAGTATAAATATCCGTTTCCAGCGCGGCTGTCGCCGTGACCAGTTTGAAAACAGAGCCCAGCGGGTAGGCGGATTGCGCGGCGCGATTCCACATCGGGCGTCCTTCGTCCGTCACCAGGTCTTGCAGCGCCCACTGGCTGTTGTAATTCTGCGGCATAAAGTAATTCGGATCGAAGCTGGGCGATGATGCCATGGCCAGCACGCGCCCGGTATCCAGCTCCAGCACAACAATAGCACCGGAGAAACCGTACAAGGCCTTCTGTACCAGTATCTGCAGGTCTTTATCCAGCGTGGTGTAGATGGTGCTGGCGGCTTCAGGGTCCGTTCTGCCCAGCATGGTATCGTAAGTGCCATCAGGGTTGACCACGTAAAGGTCCCCCGCGGGTTTTCCTTTTAGATAATCCTCACCCCATTTTTCGATACCTGCAGCGCCAACTTTTTCATCTCCAGCGTAGCCCTTACGCCGGTAATCCTCGTACTGTTCGGGGGAGATGCTCAACAGGTACCCGGTCACCTGGGGCGCTACCCCACCGTTGTAGTAATAACGCGATGTGTAAGGGTTGATGGCTACCCCGGTAAAGGAGTTCAAGTAGGTCGCCCGGTCATAATAGGTCTGTGCCGAAACCTCGCCAACCGGCACGTAAAAACCACCACCGCGCTCGATGGTGTCGCGGATCATATTGGAGGGGATGCCGGTCATGACGGCAATTATGCCGGCCAGGTTGCCTCCCTGGTCTTCCCCGATTTCGTCCGGCACCACACCGATGGCCACTGCTTCTGCTTCAGCCGCAATAATGTCGCCATCGTTGTCGTAGATGTCACCGCGGGTGGGCGCGGTGAGGCTGAGCGCAAGCTTCCTGCCTCCGCTCAGTTCGGGCATGATCAGCCCGCTTTCCCACTGCACCAGCCACCTGCCGCTGTCAGCCACCAGGTTCATTTCCATGCGGCGGATGAGATCACCAAAATACGTGGTTTTAAAGGCCACCTGGTAACCAACCTTCGCCGACGCGGGGTTGACCAGCGCTGTGAGGATGCCGTACTCGATCTCACGCAGGGTCATGCTGACGGCAGCATCCGTGTATGTTTTCGTAAAATCCGCCTCGCTGATGGCATCACGGCTGGTGGGGGCCAGCATGGCGTACATGCCGGCGTAATCGGCCTGGTTCCACTTTTCCAGGTAATCCAACACAGTGTGAGAGGCATCCGGCAGCTGCGTGGTCAACACCACTGGTGAAGGCAGTTCGCTCCCCGGTTCTTCGGTTTGTTCCACCCCATTGGTGCAGGCGGTTAACGCCAGCAGTGTGATGACCAAAACCCGCCACAGAGATCGCATGTTTATCTTGTTCATTTATTGTCCGTTAGCCCACATCTTCACCGGCCAGGATGCGTTTGAATACAGGGCAAGTATAAGCCAATTCCTTCTGGCAGCGGTAGGGTACGGATTTGCGCGACCCAAACCCCAGCCTTCTGAGCGCACGCTCAATGTGACACAAGGGCAGACCCATCACGCTGGCGTAGCACCCCGATAATTTCTCCACCGGGTCAAACCCCTCGTGCTGGATGGCGTAAGCGCCTGCTTTGTCCAACGGGTCACCGCTTTGTATGTAAGCCAGCATCTCTTCATCTGTGTAAGCGCGCATTTTTACCCGTGTGGAGCACAGTTCCATTTCAGTCAGGCCGCGCGAGGGCAAACCAACAACAACCGCGGTGTGCACCATGTGGTGGCGGCTGCGCAGCTGGCGCAGCATGCGCGCAGCGTCATCAGCGTCCAGCGGCTTGCCGATGATCTCGCTGCCGTCCGCCACGGTGGTATCCGCTGCCAGGATGACGGCGTTAAAGGACGCCTGGCGTTCAGACGCGTGGGCTTTTTCCCGCGCCAGGCGCATCACGTAGTCCTCAGGGGTTTCACCAGCGAGCGGTGTTTCATCCACATCCGCCGCCGTGGTGGTAAAAGGGATCTCCATCCACGCCAGCATCTGCCGGCGCCGCGGAGAGTTAGAAGCGAGGACGATAATTGGCTCAGTCATACAAAGCATTTTAACACACCACGACCATTGGTTCCCATTTTGTTAAAATTGAGAGGTTGGCACAAAACCCGGTTTTACAGCTTCCTGGCACAATTTTCCCAATTCATTCAAATAATTTTGCACCCGGTTAGAATACTGTTTCCATTTTGTTTGCTATACTTGGTCATATTATCCTAACAAAATTCTATGTTTCTTTGAATTATTCATTAACTGAATTACAGATAATCATTCGAAATTTTTTTTATATTTATGGAGTTAAATCAATGGACAAAGAAACAATTATTGTTTTTACCAGGTATGGAATGGGACATTCTTCTGGCGATCTCAGCATCAACCTGGCGATGAAGTTTCTGACACTGATTAACGATGCTGATACGCTGCCATCCAAAATATTACTCTATACTGATGGTATTAAACTTGCTTGTGAAGGTTCCCCTGTCATCGGTTTATTAAATGAAATGGAAAGAAAAGGAGTTGAACTTGTTTTATGCGGCACTTGCCTAAACTTCTATTCCTTATCCGAAAAAGTAAAGGCCGGGATTGTTGGTGGAATGACGGATATGATCGAGGCAATGCAAAAGGCTCCAAAGGTACTTTTCCTATAATATACTCACGGGTCATTCCCGATATTCAATTTAGCAGGAGGCAAGGATGCAGGCATTGAAAGAACGTGTGGCCGCTGAGGGCAAAAACCTGGGGGGCGGCATTCTCAAAGTGGACAGCCTGATCAATCACCAGGTGGACCCGAAATTAATGGACCTGTGCGGGTTGGAATTCGCGCGCCGCTTTGCGCTCACCACCCCAACGCGCATTCTTACCGCGGAAATCTCGGGCATCGCCCCGGCGCTGATGACCGCCCGCCACCTCAACCTGCCGGTGGTGTACGCGCGCAAGAACCGCCCGGTGACCATGCCGGATACAGTGTATCTCACCATCGCTCCCTCCCACACCAAGGGCAGCAAGGTTGAACTGATCGTCTCCCCCGAATACCTGAAGCCCGGAGAAAAAGTTCTTATTATCGATGACTTCCTCGCCACCGGCGCCACCATCCTTGGGCTGGTACGCCTCACCCAGGCCGCCGGTGCCACCATCGTGGGCATCGGCACCCTCATTGAAAAGACCTTCGAGGGCGGCCGCGAAGCGCTGCAATATCTCAACGTACCCATCGAAGCACTGGTGCAGATCACCAACATGGATAACGGGCGCATCGTTTTCGCTGATTGAAGAGCTGAACCTAAATGAGTAAAACCATTGCCATCATTGACTTCGGTTCACAGTACACACAGCTCATCGCCAGGCGTGTGCGCGAATTGCAGGTGTATTGCGAGATCTTCCCATGGACCACCGCGCCGGAAATAATACATGAACTGAAGCCCGCCGGCTACATTCTTTCCGGTGGACCTTCATCTGTATATGAAGAGAACGCGCCGACGCTGCCACCCTTTGTTTTGCAGAGCGGTTTACCCGTGCTGGGCATCTGTTACGGTATGCAGCTGCTGGCGCAGGCTTTCGGCGGGCTGGTATCTTCCTCTGTAAAGAAGGAGTACGGCCTGGCTGAGATCGAAACCGTCAGCGCCAACCCGCTGCTGCCCCCCGGGCGCCAGCCGGTGTGGATGTCTCACGGTGACCAGGTGGAAACACTGCCCCCTGGGTTTAACCTGCTTGCTGTTTCCGCCAACACCCCCATTGCAGCCATGGGTGACCCTGCGCGCAGCCTCTATGGCGTGCAATTTCACGCGGAGGTGCACCACACCCCGCGCGGGCTGGAGATCCTGCACGCCTTCCTAATCGATATCTGCGGTTTGAAAACTGATTGGACACCCGAGAGCATAATCGCCTCAGCCGCTGAGCGCATACGCCGCCAGGTGGCAGGCGCGAACGTCCTTTCCGCCGTCAGCGGCGGTGTAGATTCCACCGTGGCCACCACGCTGGTACATCACGCCATTGGCAGCCAGCTGCGCGCTGTTTTTGTAAACACTGGCTTACTTCGCTTGAACGAAGCAGAACAGGTGGAAACCGTCCTCAAGGAACAACTCGGCATCCCCCTCGTAACGGTCGATGCCAGCGCGGCATTTTTTAACGCGCTCAAGGGCATTACTGAGCCGGAGGAAAAACGCCGTATCATCGGCGCAAAATTCATCGAGGTTTTCGAGCAGGAAGCCGCCCGCGCTGGCGGCCCCCCTTACCTTGTGCAAGGCACCATTTACCCGGACGTGGTCGAATCCTCGGCGCCTGAGCGCAGCCAGGCGCAGCGTATCAAATCTCACCACAATGTTGGTGGGCTGCCAGCCAGAATGACATTCCAGCTGGTGGAGCCGCTGCGGTATCTTTTTAAGGACGAGGTACGCCGTGTTGGAGAAGCTCTCGGCATTCCATCGGGGCTGGTCTGGCGTCAGCCTTTCCCCGGTCCCGGGCTGGCAGTACGCTGCCTGGGCGAGGTGACCGCCGAGCGCGTCAGCTGCCTGCAGCTGGCAGACGCGATATTCCGCGAGGAGCTGGAAAATGCCGGGTTGCTCAACCTTAAGCCCGAAGCCGGAAAACCACGCCTGGCGCAAGCCTTCGCCGTGCTGCTGCCCGTGCGCTCGGTGGGGGTGATGGGAGACCAGCGCACCTACCAGGAGACCGCCGCCCTGCGCGCGGTGACCTCCGAGGACTTTATGACGGCGGACTGGGCGCACCTGCCCTACGACCTGCTCGGTCGCACCGCCAACCGCATTGTTAACGAAGTACCGGGCATCAACCGGGTTGTCTACGACGTTACATCTAAACCGCCCTCAACGATCGAATGGGAATGAACTTTTCGGGTTCAGGCTTGAAAAGCCCAGTTTTTCGCTTACAATGTTTTCAAAGGTAAATTCATGTTCAAGAGCGTTAGAAATCTGTCTTTAACCGCTCTGCTGGTGACAATGCTGCTGGCGGGAGTTTTCACTTCCTCCCTTGCCCAAAGCGCCGGCACCATTTCGGTATCCCAACCGGATATCAGTGCCTATCCACGGGTGAGCACCAGCTTCACCGCCACTGACCCGGCAGGAGCTTTCATCAAGGACCTCAAACCGGGTGAACTGCGTGTGACCGAAAATAATACTGCCATCATTTCCTACACCCTCGAAATGGAACAGGTGGGTGTGCGTTTTTACGTGGCAATTAACGAAGGGCCAACGCTTGATAACCGCTTCTCTGGCGTGATGCGTATCGATCGCATTAAGACGGCTCTATTTAACTGGGTCACTGCCCAGCCCGAGCAACCGCTGGATGAGTTTTACCTGGTGGTGAACCAGGGACAGTTACAGATGAACCCGGTTGATCCTGCCAGCTGGAAGAACGCGCTCGAGGGTTACATGCCCGACCTTACGAACGCCTCACCAGGGATGGCAAGCCTTTCTGCCGCCGTGGATAACGCGTTAAATAACAGCCTGCAATCACCCAAAGCCACCGCGCTCCTATTTGTCACCCCCCTGCCCACAGAGGTACAGCTCGCCGCTATGCAGGAGATCATCGCGCGGGCAAAGAGCAACGGAATGCGTGTTTTCATCTGGCTGATCGGCCCGCAGGATTACGCCGCCAGTGAAGCCGCCTTACAACTCGAGGGATACGCGCGAGAAACCGGCGGGCAATACTTCCTCTTTTCAGGGGCTGAAGAACTACCGGTCATTGCCGACCTGCTCGATCCAATGGAATACCTTTACCACCTCACCTATAACACCAGGGCCAACGTCAGCGGGGAATACAGCCTTGTGCTCAACATTGAACGCGGTGAAGTATCACTGGCTTCGGAAGCCGCCACGTACACGCTTGCCATATCATCCCCAAATCCAATCTTCCTCTCGCCACCCAGCGAAATCACCCGCAGCTGGACCGAGACGAAAAAGAAATCTGACGCCGTGCTGACTCCGGACAGCCTGGACATTGAGATCATGATCGAATATCCTGACGGTTTACCTCGGGAACTTGTGAATAGCCGCTTGTTCGTTGATGGCGGCATGGTCGATGAGAACCAGGAACCTCCTTTTGAGATATTTACCTGGGATATCTCCGACGACACCACAAGCGGCACTCATAACTTGCAGGTGATCGTTGAAGATTCCGTCGGTTTGAAAGGCGAAACGATCCAGCTCCCAGTAGAGATCATTGTCGAGGAACAAACCGTTACACCCACAGACCGCATCCTCGAGCAGCTTACTCTGGTCAACGGGATCATCGCAGGTGTTATCCTTCTGGTATCGGTCTTCGGCCTTTTTATACTGGTTAAAACCCTCAGGAAGAAGTCAGGAAAAAAGAAGCGCGGCAAAGCTCCAGACCCGGTCACGCAGCCGGTCACGATCAACGGCGAATATACCCTGGCACCGGAATATTCTCAATCAAAGGTTAAATGGCCGGTCATCCGCGGGATTGGACTGGCACCGGCACGGCTCATCCAAAAACCTTCTGCCTCACCAGCACTCGATTACCTGCTGGAAATTCCGCTGGGAAACGACGAGGTATTGGTTGGGTCAGAGCGGAAAAAGGTGGACTACGTGCTGGTGCACGGCACCATCAGCCCGCTTCACGCGCGCATCTTCAAAGATGCTGATGGTAACTATCGCATCGCTGATTCAGGCTCTGCCGCCGGCACCTGGGTTAACTACGCCCCAGTATCAACCCGGGGCGTGCAGCTGGAACACGGCGACCTGGTGCAGTTTGGCAGGCTGGCTTACCTCTTCGAGGTTCACGGCGCTGTACCAAAGCGGGTGAAGGTACTTCCTTACAAAGAGGATTGAGCAACTCGGAACAACGAACACCAGGCCTGATAACATACCCGGCGCTTTACTCGTATCACACGTTTATACCGGCAGCCCTGGCACGTGCCAGGATGCTTTCAGCCCGCTTGACCACCGGCAGGTCCACCAGTTTCCCCTCATGGGTGAACACTCCTTTACCACTTTGCTGGGCAGCGGCGGCTCCCGCGACGATCTCAAGCGCGTAGATGATCATTTTTTCTGAAGGCGTGAAGGCGCCCTGAACCACGGCGATTTGCGCCGGGTGAACTACTGTTTTGCCGGTAAAGCCCAGCTCCACCGCATCGCGGCATTCCTTCTCCAATAATTCGGTATCCAGATAATTGACCTGCACCATATCGATGGCCTGCAGGCCGTAAGCCGCCGCGTGCATCACCAGCGCGCTGCGTGCATAAAGCAGTTCATGCGCTTCGACTGTGCGCGTCACCCCGGCATCCGCGCAGAAATCCTCCGCGCCGAACACCAGCGCCTGCACGCGCGGGCTGGCCTGGCAGATGGCGGCCAGGTTGATGAAAGCAGCCGCGCTCTCGATGAGCAGCGTCAGTGCAATCCCGCCTGGTTCCCAGCCTTGTTCCTGTTCGACCGCAGTGATGATACCATCCACCGTGCTCACGATTTGCGGGCTGTCAGCCTTGGGAATGAGAATGGCATCCGGCCTGCCCGGCAGCACTGCCTTGAGGTCCTCTTCAGCCCTGCCGCTGTAGAGCGGATTGATGCGCACCAGGCGCTCAGTGCGCCCGAAATCAACGTTTTCCAGCGCCTGACGGATGATGCCGCGGGCTTCGTCCTTGCGGTTAAAGGCCACACCATCCTCCAGGTCGAGGATGGCACCATCCAGGCCCAGCATGGTCGATTTACTGATCTTCCGTTCGTCACTTCCGGGAACGTACATTAGCGCTCTGCGCGCTCGCGAGATCTTTCCAGACATGTGATCTGCTCCTGGTGTAAGAATGAGTGTGCGATAAAATGATACTACATTGAGGAGAAGACCATTGGACCAGCCTGTGAAAACCCTCCCTCCCGGTTACGTTCCCATTGCTTCTGTGACGTTAACAAAAACAGCGGACCTAATCCTAATGCTTGTGTGGAGTCTGGTACTGCCGGCGTTGTTGATCCCATTCATCGTGCTGGTTTTGCAGGTATCAGGGCGGCTTACGGGCTCGGGCACGTTTGCCATCCATTCACCTGGCCAATTCTTCGGCATCCTGGGCGGCATCCTGCTGATGACCGTGATCATGGTCATTGTGCATGAAGGGTTGCACGGTCTTGTTTTCTGGCGCACCACCGGCGATACCCCAAAGTTTGAATTCAAGATCTACTATGCCTCCGCCAGCCCCGGCGACTGGTACCTGCCGCGCCAGCCTTTCATGCTGGCCACGCTGCTGCCGCTGGTTGCCATCAGCGTGATCTGCCTGGTACTGATCCCCTTCGCCGGGCCGTACCTGCGCTACCTGCTCATCCTGCTGGCTATTCTCAACGCCTCAGGCGCGGCAGGCGACCTGGTGGTGGCGCTGCGACTTGCCAGGCTGCCGGCGGAGACGCTCAGCAAAGATACCGGCTCGGCGGTGACTTTTTTCATCCCCTCACACGAACAGGTGTAGGCAACTGCTTCTTGCCCGCGGGTGTCAGTCATGATAAAATGACTCCGCCCTGCAGGTACAATGGAGGGATGGCCGAGTGGTTTAAGGCGCCTGTCTTGAAAACAGGTTTGGTGAAAGCCAACGTGGGTTCGAATCCCTCTCCCTCCGCCATTCGCCCGCACACACTTGCAGCACTTGCACGCACTAAAAGTCAGAACAATTGAATACACGGGGAGGTGCCGGAGTGGTTGAACGGGATCGCCTGCTAAGTGATTGTCGGGCTATAAACTCGACCGGGGGTTCGAATCCCCCCCTCCCCGCCATGAAAGATCAAACCGCTGCCCAGCGGTTTATTTATTGACTTTCACCCGCAGCCCTCTATAATCTTTATATGCAATCGTTTTCTGTTAACCAACACGTGACCGTGCTGGATGTCAGCCGGTTCTCCTACGCGGAGCGGGTGTGTTCCGCCGCGCTGCAGGGTTTGATCAACCGCGAAAAGCCCGTTCTCTTTTTGGATTACGGTATCTATGATGACCCGCTGGCCAGGCGCACCAACGAGGTTTTCATGGATGATGAGACCTGGTACGGTAAGTACCGCGACCTGCTCGGTGCCCAGGACCAGCGCAACCTGGCCTATTACCGGCAGCAATTCGATTTCGTTGTAGAAAACGCGCAGCGTTTGATCGACCTGGTCAATGCCCATGCAGCGGAGCTTTCAGGACTAGTGATTTGGGATGAAGGTCAGCCGGATTCGGTCAACGCCGCCATCATGCTCGCCGCACAGGAGAACCTGCTTCCGGTGACCAGCCTGCTGGCAGAACAGCTGCAGGCGAGCGGGTTGCTGGTGAAGCATGACCTGCACGGCCGCTGGTCAAACCGCGTGGACCAGTACCGTTGGGCCTTCGAAAACTTGTTTTCAAAATGCAAGCCTGGCCGGGTGGCCTGTATTGAACCCGGCTGGCAGCGTCCTGAATTTATTGATTACATCGTTCAACAAAAGATCTTCGTTTACAGCCTTTCAGCCACAGCAGGCGGACTGGGCAGCCAGCTGCTGATGCTTCTGGCGTTCGGTCCCACGCGCCTGCGCGAATTTCTCTTTTCCACCCTCCTGGATGTGCTGTTACGGAAAATCGCGCTCGCCGTGATGGGTTGGAAAAGCAGCGAAGTGAAACTTGGCAACCGCATTCAAAAAGCGGTTAAAGCCCTGCCATACCCCACCATCTTCGGGTGGCACACGCGCAGGGATGATGAACTCTCGTTCATGCTGCAGCTTTCTGCCAACGGTCTGCGCCTGGTGCCCTCCCACCTGGCAGCCAACTTTTCTTTTCACGCGCAGCTCCCCGCGTCAGCAGCGCGATACACGCCGCAAACAAGCGCACCCGCGCTTGACCCGGATGGAGTGTACCTGACCTTCACGCTTTCAGACGGCGACCAGCTGATGATGATGAGCACCGGTGAACTGGGTAATTGGTACCACCCGCGACGCGGCAGCATCCCGTTTAATTGGGAGACCCAGCCGCTGCTGGTGGAAATTGCTCCCGCGCTGCTGGAGAAGTACATCAGCACAGCCACGGGGAATGACTGCCTCATCGCCGGTCCTTCTGGCGCCGGTTACATCGTACCGCCGCTGGCTCCGCGATTGAAGCGTTACATGGAAGATTCCGCCCGGGTCTGCGCGCAGTCCGGAATCAACGTGATCACCACCTACGTGGCGGATCCACCCGCGCGGGTGCTCAACATTCTCGCGCGCACCAGCGGCGATCTCAGCGGGTTCCTCTCCGGTTATGCTGTGGTCAACAGTGCACCCGTCCACCTGCTGCAGGGTAAACCACTGGTTGCCAATACGCTCCCCACGGTCGCACAGATTTGGCTGAAAGCGGATGAGCTGCTCTCAGAGGTACGCAAGGAAGTTGCTCGTGCCACCTCCCGACCGCGTTTTATTGGTGTTCACCTGTTTGCCTATCGCACCACCTACCAGGACGTCATCCGGTTCGTAGAGACCCTGACTGAAGCGCACGTGCATGTCGTCAGGGGAGATGAGTTCCTCCTCCTTGCGCGTCAGCACCTGCAGGGAGCGATCAACAAAGGAGAGGATCATGAGTGAAAAGCTTAAAATGAAGTCCAAGATTTTTTACGGGATTGCCGACCTGGGTATTTCACTGCTCACGGCTTCCATCCAATTCTTCCTGCTTTTCTTTTATACCGATATTGCCGGTATTGACCCCGGGCTCGCAGGTACTGCCCTGCTGGTGGGCAAACTGACCTGGGATGCCATCAATGACCCTCTTTTCGGGTACTTCTCAGATCGGACGCGAAGCCGCTGGGGCAGACGCAAGCCCTACATGCTGATGGGTGCCATACCGTTCGGCCTGACCATCTGGCTGCTTTATTCGCTGCCCCCGGGTCTGATGGGGGTTAAAGCCTTCCTGGCGGTGTTGGGCTCCTTCCTGCTGGCGGATACCGCCCAGACGCTGGTGAGCGTACCTTATTATGCCCTTTCAGCTGAGCTCACCTACGATTATGACGAACGCACCTCGCTCATCTCCATTCGCATGATCTTCACCGTACTCGGCTACATCCTCGGCGCGGCTGCCACCACTGCCGTGGCTGGTTTCTTCATGAACCTTGGCTGGACCAGGAGCGCGGCCTACAGCGGCATGGGCGCGGTGTTTGGCGCGGTGGCAGTGATTACCACACTGGTGACCGTGCTGGGCGTGAAGGAAAGGCCAAGAGAAGAACTCAAACCAGCGCAAATGTCCTTGTGGCCGCAGATCCGCCACGTGTTTAAGAATAAACCCTTTGTGCAGTACATGATCATCAGCACCATCGTCAGCATCAGCTTCACCCTGCTCACCAGCCTGCTGCCATACCTGCTCACTTACCAGCTGAATATGGCCAATGAGATCTCACTGGTAATGCTTGTGCTGCTGGGAACCATCGCCCTTTTCCTCATCCCATGGCGATACGCCTCAAAAAAGCTGAACAAGGGGCCGGCTTACGCCCTCGGTCTCTTCATCGCGTCCATCGCCATCGTTGCGGCGTTCTTCCTGCCGCCCGGACCCAATCCACTGATCTACGTTATCGCCTTTGTTGCCGGGTTGGGTTTCTCCGCCCAGTATGTGTTCCCCTGGAGCATGATCCCGGATGTCATCGAGGTGGACGAGGCCGTCTCCGGTGAACGGCACGAGGGGATCTACTTCGGTGTCAATGCTTTCCTGGGTAAGCTGACAGGCGCCATCGGCATAGCAGCCGCAGGCTGGGCGCTTGAACTTTACGGGTACGTCCCTGATGCAGTGCAGACGACACGCGCCCTTTTTGGCATCCGCTTCTTCTTTGCTATCGTGCCGGTAATCGCCTTCCTCGTAGCCCTGCCCCTGCTCATCTGGTATCCCCTCACCCGCCAGAAACATGCCGAGTTGCTGAAGCGGAACGTTGTAGAATAAATTCATAAGAAGGACCCCGGTGATTGCCGGGGTCCTGGGTTATTTTACATTGACCATTATTTCAAATTCATACAGCGGAGCCACGTCTTCCTCCCAGGGGCGGTGGTAGACCAGCTTTACACGCGAAGTTCCCGCTGCCGCCGCCTTGAAGGTGAATTTGAACATACCACCGGAACCAATGAGCTTTGAATCAGAGTCGTAATCTGGCTCGCCGGTCAATTCAATAACTTCCGCTTCGATCTCCGTGATCTCCCAGCTGTAACCGGTGGTCGGGTTGCCCTCCAGTGAAACGGTGAAGGTTTCACCAGTTTTCAGGTCAACCGTTTTGCCATTATCCGCCTGGGCTAATTTGGCGACCGGAGCGTTGCACGCCGCCAGGGCGATGAACAACACAATGAAGGCCGCGATGAAGGTTAGTTTTCTCATGTCAACCTCCAAATTCTTTGACACAATAATGACGGAAACCTGAACGTGAAAGTTCCAGTTCAGCGGGCGCTGCAGATGACCAGGAACCACAGGATTGTGGAGATGAGCACAAGCCACTCCAAAAAGGGCATCCACCAAAAACGCGGTCGCACCAATACCTTTTCCGTATCCAGCACATTCTCCCGCTGTTTTTTGGCGATGTTGCCGGCGTAGATAAGAAATGTCGCGTAAGCCGCCACTGAAAGCACACCGAACGCCAGCGCGTACAGCGGGATCACCCTGTCGCCGGCTGGCTGCAGCACAATGGCAATGCTGAACAACAGCACCGTCGCCAGGCCAAAGCGGAAGTAGCTCATCGCCGCGACGGTGTGCGGTTTGATGTTGTTCATCGGGAAGATTCCCACGAACACGCAGGCCACCGCGGTGACGATACCGGCTGCCATAGCCACATACCCCCAGGCTGTGCGCATGTCCAAGCCGACGCCTATCAGCATCAGCAGGAAGAGCAGCCCCGCAATGATGAGGGATATGTTGAAAACCACCGCTAATCGCGATACACCCGGTTCCCCCAGTTCAGAGATGAAATGACGGGTAATGGAATAACGCTCACCCTCCTTGCCGCGATAGACCAACGCCGGCAGCAGCACACCAGCCAGGATGACCAGGCTGCCAGCCAGCCCCAATGCCGGGTAAGATGCCAGTAACCACGCTTGCATTATTGAAAACCCTCCCACTTTTTTGGTGTTGTAATTATTGTACCCATTTCTGGTATTGTAAGCACAGGCAGCAGACAGGTTTTATGTTACATTTACTAAGACGTGAGTGTTTATTAAAGAGGTTTAACTGGAGGTACGCATGTACGAAACGCTTTCAGCAGATTACGACCGCTTTGTCAATTGGGAAAACCGACTGGCATATGAAATGCCTTTCATTGAAGAGCAGGTCAACCAGCTAACCGTCGGTAAATCCCGCCAGTTGGATATCCTCGACAGCGCCTGCGGTACAGGCATGCACGCCATCGCCCTGGCCCTTCTCGGTCATCGCGTGAGTGGGGCTGACCTGTTCCCGCAGATGGTAGAGAAAAGCCGACAGAACGCCACCAAAACCGGTGTGGCAATACGCTTCGAAACCGCCGGTTTTGGACAGATGTCAGCGATGTTCGGAGGGGGCAAGTTTGACCTGGTGCTGTGCCTGGGGAACTCGCTGCCGCACCTGCTCAGCGCGGCAGAATTGACCGCGGCACTGCGGGATTTTGCCGCCTGCCTGCGCCCGGGCGGGATGGTGCTCATTCAGAACCGCAACTTCGACGCAGTGATGCAGCACCGCGAGCGCTGGATGGAGCCCCAGGTCTATCGCGAAGGGGATAACGAATGGATCTTCCAGCGCTTTTATGATTTCCAGGATGACGGGTTGATCCAGTTCAATATCGTCACGCTCAAGAACGATTCCGGGAAAGGCTGGAGATCATCCGTTGCCAGCACCCGACTGCGCCCTCAGCTGCACATGGAGATGGAAATGGCGCTCGTTGAAGCTGGTTTTGAGCGCGTGTACGCCTATGGCAGCATGGCTGATGACAAGTTTTTGCCTGGTTCAAGCGGAAACCTGGTGCTGACAGCGGTTCGAAAATAGGGAAAAACTGAGGCAGTATGGAGATCACTCCCGTTAGCAGTAAGCGCGACCTGCAGGAATTCATCAACCTGCCGTACCGGCTTTACCGTGAAGACCGCAACTGGATCGCACCGCTGCGCTCAGAGCAGCGCGCCCAGTACGCGCCCCAGAGCAACCCCATGCTCAAGCACTGCGAGTACCAACTTTTCCTCGCCCGGCAGCAGGGCGAAGTGGTCGGGCGCATCTCTGCCTTTATCGACCACCTGGCGCTGGAACACTGGCAGCGGCCAATCGGCCTCTTCGGTTCCTTCGAAAGCATCAATAACGCAGAGGTTTCAGATGGACTGCTTACCGCCGCGCGTGACTGGCTGCGCGGCAAGGGGATGAGCACCATGCGAGGTCCATGGAGCTTCGCCTCGCAGGAGTGGGGATTGGTGGTGGATGGCTTTAAGCCTGAACCGGTCATCCTCGCGCCGTACAACCCACCCTGGTATAACACCCTGCTGACCAATTTTGGTCTGGAAAAGGTGAAGGACCTGCTGGTGTATGTCATTGATTGCCGCGAGAATTACGCGGTCCCTGAACGCATCCTGCAATTGACGGAAAAAGTTCGCCAGCGCTACAACGTACATGTGCGACCGGTGAACATGCGGCACCTCGAGGAGGAAGTGCTCACCATCACGCGACTGGCCAATGAATCCATCTGCGACAACTGGGGGTTTTACCCGGTTACCGAAGAGGAAGCGCGGGCGATGGCACGCGACATGAAGCAGATCGTCAATCCCGCAGCCATCCTCATCGCAGAGGACGCGCTCGGGCAGCCGATCGGGTTCGCCATGAGCCTGCCGGATGTCAACCGGGTGCTCAAGGGACTCAACGGCCGCCTGCTGCCGTTCGGAGTGATCAAGATGCTGTTCATGCTGCCGCGGCTGAACCAGTACCGCATGTGGGCGCTGGGTGTTATCCCCCAGTGGCAGGGTAAGGCCATTGATACCCTGCTGTACCGCGCGACTTACGAGGCTATCTACTCCAACAAACTGCGCTTAGAGATCAATTACGTACTTGAAGACAACGACCGCATGAACAATGCCATCACCAAGCTTGGCGCCAGGTACCTGCGCCGTTACCGGGTTTACGAATTGTCCGTTTAAATTTGAGACTATTGACATAAGGCATCTGACTTTCTATACTGAATATAGAATCAACCATCGCTGATAGCTCCCTGAACCCTCATCACCCCAGATCATCGTCGGGCTGTCCACCCTCATGGGCAGCCTTTTTGAAATGACTGAGAGGAGGATTGATGGTTTACATACAGCTCGATGAAGAGGAAAGAACGATGCTGCTTCAATTGCTGGATACCTGCATTTCAGACCTCCGCCAGGAGATCGCGGACACCGACAACTTCAATTACAAGAATATGCTCAAGCAGCGCAGGGAAGTGCTGTTCAAATTATTGCGCGCGCTCCAGAGCGACCAGCTGACAGAAGCCATGACGTAAAAAATCCGGAGCGGGATTTCCACTCCGGATTGCATTGAGTTGTTGGCCTTTACTTTGAGGAGATGTAGAACCCTTTCGTTTTCGGGCTGAGGTCATCCACCGGCAGCACATCCACCAGTTCGTAAGCCTGGCTGCCAAGCCCAAGTTTTTCAGCGTACCGTACCGTCACATAGGGGTCTTTGAACCTGCCGTGCAGCTGCGCAAAGGGGTGCCCATCGTGCGGCTGCACCTCCAGGCTGGTGGGGATGTTCTCCAGTATCAACGGCAGGTCAGCGGTCTTATCCAGCACCGCTTTGTCCAGCGCGACGATGTCATCGGACCCGAAAATACCGGCATCCTGCATGATGGGCATGGAGGTAAAACCGAAGCAGTCGCACATGGGCGTCATGTGCGTGGCCAGCGCCAGGTGAGTGGACTTGCCCTTTTCGAAAGTGGAAAGGGTAATGGCGGTGGAGATGGCGACAGCTTCCAGGAAGGCGTGAAAATTTTCCGGTTGAATGAGCAGGCTGCCCGGTGGCGCCACCCGCTGGCAGCGCATGCACTGATTGCAGGGCTCAAAATGCACGTGCAGTTCTTCAGGGTCATGTTTATCAAAAACCACCGCACCAAAGGGGCAGGAATCAACGATCTGCTGCATCACCGCCTGCTCCGGGCAGCGTTCTTTGAACCAGTAGCGATCATAGTGATTGGTGTCGTGGATCTGCCCGCGCGTCTCGCCCACCATGCAGCCAAGCGCGATGTTCTTGAAAGCAGCCCCGAACCCGCAGGAGGGGTGCCCCTTGACATGGGCAAAGTTGACCAAAAAACTGGCGTCCTCGACCATACCCGCGACCTTCCAGGTTTTCATGTTCTTATACTCCCACTCGTGGCTGTAGTAATAGCGCTCATCCAGTCCGGCGCTTGGGAAGACCGGGCAGCCCAGCACTTCGGTGGTGTAACCGCGCGCTTCGCAGCCGGCAACGTCCCAGTCCACATCCACAATGAACGGTTTCCCGCCGCCATCCTGGATGGCTTTGACTACCTTGCGCACGAAGATAGGGTGAATGGTGGAGTAACCGATGTTGTTGCCAACATGCAGCTTCAGGCACACCATTTCATCCTTTACCCGGTCGCGCAGGTGCAACTTTTCAAGGATCAGGTCAAGTTTTGCCGGCAGCGATTCTTCGGCTTCAAGGCGCGCCTGGCGGGGTGAACCATAATAGACGGTTGCGCTCATGTTCAATGTCCCTTCGATAGCTAGGATGAGAGGATTATATCAATAACGGAAATATTTGACTTTCGCCATCAATCTTTGTAGACTGATAGTAATGGGAAAAGGAGTAAATATGATCAAAACCGACCGCCTGGAATTGATCCCCCTGACGCTGCAGCAGCTTGAGATTGGATTGGCATCCATCCAACAGTTATCCGCCGATTTGAACCTGCCGATCGTCTCTGATCTGATCAGCGGAAACGCCGAAAGTGCCGTGAAAATGAAGGTTAAAAAGATGCGCGCGGCACCACCAACTTTGCATGCGTGGTTTACCTATTGGCTCATCGTCATCACAAAGGAGGGGATTGGCGCGGGGCTGGTAGGTTTCAAGGGTAATCCCGATGCAAGCGGAACGGTCGAGATCGGCTACGGGATCAACAGCATCTTCCAGGGACGCGGGTACATGAGCGAATCCGTATGCGCGATGGTTGATTGGGCCTTCAGCCACCCGGAATGTAAAAGGATCACCGCTATCGGGGTGTTGCCGGGTAATCTCGCGTCACGCAAGGTACTGGTGAAGAACGAATTTTGCGAAATAAAAAGTGATGCCAACGGCGTCGATTATGAGTTGATCAGAGACTAAAACCGGGAATTTCCAGAAAACCTATTGACTTTACTGTTTTGAGATACTAAAATCAACATACTGAAACCACGCTTATATTGCAGCCAATTACTAAGCAGAAAGGGTTCCTGATGCAGTCGGAAGAAACGGGCAGTTCCAAGGATGTGCCTCCCCTTAGTCCCAGGGGAATCCTAAAGCTGTCCACGTACGTTGAAAAGAATAATGCGCCCGCAGGGCGCGAGAGGGAAGTACCCGCCTGATCAGGACGATCTGATCACAAAGGCATGCTTACGCTGCCGGCTGGTGCTTCCGCTACCAGCCGGTTTTTTTATCCGGCTTTACGATTACAAGTCATCCAGTGGCAGACCGCAAACGCGGTCTTCCCATCAATATTATGGAGGCCGGTATGCGCTATTTTGTCATCAAAGCGGAAAAAGTTACCAAAAAATACAGCCACCGTCCGGGTATAGAGAACATTTCTTTTGAAGTGGAACCTGGTGAGATCTTCGGCCTGCTGGGCAATGACCACGCCGGAAAGAGCACTCTGGTCAGCCTGCTGGCGGGTTACTTCAGGCCGAACAGCGGTAACCTGATGGTGTTCGGGCTCGACAGTCAGCGGGAATCCCGCCAGATCCGCGAACGCACCGGTTTTTACCCCGGCAATTACCCCACCCCCAGCCGACTTACCGTTGCAGAACTGCTGCGCTCGCAGGGGCACCAGGCCGGCGGCATGCTGTGGACGGACATACAGAAACTGAGCGATCAGCTCGACCTGGACCTTGCCCAGCCCGCAGCCACCCTCTCCACCCACGACCGCCAGGTCTTCGACCTGCTGCAGGCATTCATCCCGCGCCCCGAACTGCTGATCCTCGATGAACCTACTTATGAACTCAAACCTGCCATCCAGGATGTTTTCTACCGCCTGATCACCGAGTCGCGCCAGGACGGGCGCACGGTTTTCATCACCTCGCGTTCACTGGCTGAAATGGAGCGTATCTGTGACCGCGTGGCCATCATTCACCGCGGCAAACTGGTGGCAGTGGAGCGCGGCACCCAGCTGCGTGCGCATGCGCTGCGGGTGGTGGAAATGCGCTTCGCTGATGCCGTCTCAAAGGATAGTTTTGCAGACGTCCCCAACATCCGCAACCTGACAGTTGAAGGGAACAAGCTGCGCTGCGTGCTTCAGGGAGAGCCCGACAAGCTGATCAAATCCGCGTGCCGTTATCACATCACCGACCTGCTCAGCACCCAGCCCAACCTGGAGCAGGTGCTGGCGGACACATACGGGATCAAGACCATCTGATACCTCTCGCGATCAGGTATTGTTTGCAATTGATTTTCATTTGACCTGACACGATCGATTCACCAGTGTTACCGATGGACTAATCCTGCTATAATTCAACCCCAGCATAATTGAACGAGGTCACCATGAAAAACGAAGAAGGTTTGGCATTTCATTTACATATCAAGGAAGGCGATGTAGGGCGTTATGTGCTGCTGCCTGGCGACCCGGAGCGCTGCGAAAAGATCGCCAACTACTTTGATGATGCGCATTTTGTGGCACAGAACCGCGAATACGTCACCTGGACGGGCTCGCTGCTCGGCGAAAAGGTCTCGGTGGTCTCCACCGGCATCGGCTGCCCATCCGCGGCCATCGCCGTGGAGGAACTGGTCGAGGTCGGGACGGATACACTCATCCGGGTCGGCTCATCGGGTTCGATGCAGCCGCACATTCACACCGGTGATGTGGTCGTGGTCAGCGCGGCTATCCGCGACGAAGGCACCACCCCGTACTACCTGCCCATCGAATTCCCGGCTGTGGCGGATATTGAGGTTGTGAACGCGCTGCGCGAAGCGGCGCGGCGGCTCGGGTTTACTTCGCACACGGGCGTCGCGCAATCCAAGGATTCCTTCTACGGTGAGGTGGAGCGCACGCGCATGCCCATGGCCGCGCGCCTGGCGGAACGCTGGAACGCCTACATCGCCGGCGGCGCCGCCTGCTCTGAAATGGAATCTTCTGCCCTCTTCATCCTCTCTTCCATTTACCGCAAGCGCGCAGGCGGCGTGATGCTGGTGATCAACGAATCCGACCTGGCCGAGGTGGATGAAGACGACGACGCTAAACACATGGCCGAATTCGACGCTGACCGCGTCATCAAGGTGGCGGTCGAGGCGCTGAAAATTCTCATCGAAGCAGACCGCAAGTAGGTTCAAGCGCCATTGAAGCCTGCAACGTTGCACTCCCGCATCACCAATATTTCGCGTGAACTGGCTTTGTTCATCACGGCATCTTTTGCCGTCGGCATGGCCGCCAGCCTGGTAGATTCCACGCTGAACAACTTCCTGAACGATACCTTCGCGCTCAACGGTTTTCAGCGTTCCTTCCTGGAGTTCCCGCGCGAGTTCCCTGGCGTCATTGTCCTTTTCGTGTCCGCTGCTTTGTGGTTCCTGGGAAGCCGCCGTTTGGGCGCCTTCGCCATGCTGCTGGCGGCGTTGGGCATCTTCCTTATCGGCTTCTCCTCCTCCAACTACGGTCTGATGGTGATCTTCCTGTTCATCTACAGCAACGGGAATCACCTCTTCATGCCCGTCGCCACGACCATCGGAATGGAGTTGGCCGCTGACGGCCGCACCGGCCGCCGCCTGGGACAGTTGAACGCCATCCGCAACCTGGCGACCATCGCGGGGAGTTTTCTGGTATTCATTGGTTTCAAATTCCTCCACTTCACCTACCAGCACAGCTTTACCATCGCCGCGCTGGTCTTCATCGCGGCGGCAGTGCTGATGTTTCTGATGAAGCCGGAAAAATCCGCTCCTCCGAGGACCTTCCTCAAGCTGCGCAAGGAGTACACCCTTGTGTATGCCCTCGCCGTCCTCGCGGGGTCGCGCAAGCAGATCTTCATCACTTTTGCTCCCTGGGTCATCGTCACCATTTTCAATAAACCCACCCAAACCATCGCCACCCTGGTGACCATCGGCGGCGTGATCGGCATTCTCTTTCAACCCTTCCTGGGCAAGGCCATTGACCGCTACGGTGAACGCCTGATATTGAGCGCAGAAGCGGTGGCGCTGATCTTCGTCTGCCTGGGGTACGGTTTTGCGCGTTCCATTTTCCCTGAGAACACCGCCTTCCTGATCGTTTGCGCGTGTTATTTGCTCGACCAGATGCTTTTCTCGGTCAGCATGGCGCGCTCCACCTACATGAAGAAGATCGCCCTCGACCCGGCAGATATTCAACCGGCGTTGTCGGCTTCGATCAGTTTTGATCATGTTTTCTCCATCGGTGTAGCCTTAATTGGGGGTGTCATCTGGAACAACTTTGGTTTTCAGTACGTTTTCCTGCTGGGCATGCTCATCGCCGTGGTCAACTTCTTCGTGGCGCGCCGTATCGTCATCCCCCAATCAGCCAAACCCGAAACTCCCGTCACCCTCCCGGTTGCGCGGGATTGAAACCTCCTTTGTTTCAAGTAAAACGCGCGGGTGATTTTTGGATATAATCAAGTCATCAGAGTCCTAAAATACATACTTTAAGCGGTTACAAAAGGAGGGGTACGAATGAAGATCAATTTTTCCATGTGGAAGAAAGCCCTTTCGACCCTGGTGAAGATGGAAAGCAAGGAGGAATGGGACGGGTTGGATGTGGTCTCCAAATGGTTCATCGCCACCCGTTCTGCGGTAACCATCGTCACGCTTTACTCCTGCGCCATCGGCGGCCTGCTGGCGATCAGGCACGGCTATTTCACCGGCAACTGGGGCATGTCCATTTTGGCCTGGATCATCATCACCATCGGACTGTTCATTGCCCACGGCACCAACAACTTCCTCAACGATTACACCGATTTCTCGCGCGGCGTTGACACGGATTATTACTTCCGCACACAGTACGGCGTGCACCCGCTCATCCAGAAGTTCTGGACCAAGGACCAGCAATTCCGCTGGTTTGCCATCAGCGGTACCCTCGCCATACTGGCGGGGATCTTCGCCCTGTTCTACACCAACTTTTCGCTCAACATCATCATCCTCTTTGCCGTTGGCGCGCTGGTGCTGCTGCTGTACACCTGGCCGCTCAAACACATCGCGTTGGGCGAGATCTCCATCTTCCTCATCTGGGGTCCGGTAATGATCGCGGCGGTCTTTTTGGTGCTGGCTAAAGGTGCAACTGAAAATGTGTGGCCGGTGGCGCTGGCGGCGATCCCGTGGGGGTTGAGCGTGGTGAGCATCAACCTCGGCAAGCACATCGATAAAGCCCCCGAGGATAAGAAAAAGAAGGTCGGTACGCTACCGGTGGTCATCGGCGAGAAAGCTGCGCGCGTCATCAACATGATCGTGCTCGCGCTCATTTACATCCTCATCCTCTACCTGGTTTTCATCAGCCATTACTTTACCCCCATCCTGCTCATCGTGTTCTTCGCCGGCAAGCGCTTGCTTTACGCCATCGGTGTGCACACCAAACCGCGCCCCGAAGAACCCCCCAAGGAATGGCTGTACTGGCCCACGTGGTTCGCCGGGTTCACATTCTTCCACAACCGCCTGTTCAGCAACCTGCTGCTGCTCGCCATCCTCATCGACACGCTGCTGCGCATCTTCCTACCGAGTTTCTGGCCGGCGTTGTAACGCGCCGCACCTCTCCTCAAAGGAGCCTGATATGGACATTGTTTTATTATCCCGCTGGCAATTCGCCCTCACCACCATCTATCATTTCTTCTTTGTGCCGCTCACCCTCGGCCTGGCGTGGTTCGTCGCCATCCTCGAGACCATGTACGTGCGCAGCGGCAACCCCATGTACAAACGCCTCACCAAGTTCTGGGGCAAGCTCTTCCTCATCAACTATGCAATGGGTGTGGTCACCGGCATCGTGATGGAGTTCCAGTTTGGCATGAACTGGTCGGAATACTCCCGCTTCGTTGGCGATGTATTTGGCGCTCCGCTGGCGGTGGAGGGGCTGCTGGCCTTCTTCCTCGAATCCACCTTCCTGGGTGTGTGGATCTTCGGCTGGGAGCGGCTCTCGAAGAAGCTGCACGCCGCGGTGATGTGGATCGTGGCCATTGGCGGCAACCTCAGCGCTTTCTGGATCCTGGCGGCCAACGGCTTCATGCAGCACCCGGTGGGATACACCATTGTGAACGGCCGCGCGCAGATGACCGACTTCGGCGCGCTGCTGGGCAACCCGCGCGCGCTTTATCTCTTCCTGCACACCTTCTTCGCCGGCCTGGTGACCGCGGCTTTCTTCATGCTGGGGTTCAGCATCTACCACCTGGTGAAGAAGCAGGACGAGGAAGCCTTTAGAAAATCTTTCGTCCTGTCCGCCATCATCGGATTGATCTCCGCGGTGGCGGTGGGCGGTGCCGGGCACGCCCAGGGGGTGTACCTGCGCGAGGTGCAGCCCATGGCCGCGGCCGCCTCCGAGGCGCATTACGAAACAGCGGACCCGGCGGACTTCCATCTGATCGCTGGTATTGACCAGGAGGGACGCAAGACCACCTGGTCGATCACCATCCCCAAAGCCCTGAGCTTCCTGTACTTTTTCAAATGGGAAGGCGAGGTGGAGGGGCTCAACCAGGTGCAGGCGCAGTATGAGCAATTATACGGACCCGGGAACTACATACCCAACATTCCCATCGCCTACTGGTCCTTCAGGGCAATGGTCGGCGCGGGGCTGCTGATGGTGCTGCTCAGCCTCGGCGCATTATTCATCGCCTGGAAGAAGTACCCGGAGAAGTGGATCAAGCGCTCAGGCTGGCTGGTGTGGATCATCCTCCTGCCTTACATTGCCAATACCACCGGTTGGCTGTTGACGGAAACCGGCAGGCAGCCCTGGGTGGTGCACGGGTTGATGCAGACGAAGGACGCCGTCAGCCCCAACCTGACCCCTGCCACGGTGCTTATCAGCCTGGTCGGATTTGTGCTGATCTACGGCGTGTTGATGGTGATTGACCTCTATTTATTACTAAAATTTGCCAAAAAAGGGCTCGCTGCCGGGGATATGGACTCGGTGCCCATCGCGGGTGAAGTTGAATTTAAGAAAAAAGGAGGAAAATGATGGACCTCAACATCCTGTGGTTTATCCTGGTCGCCATCCTTTACGCCGGTTTCTTTTTCCTCGAAGGGTTTGATTTCGGGGTGGGCATGCTGCTGCCCTCACTGGGGCGCAAGGACGTGGAACGCCGCGCCATCATCAACACCATCGGTCCGCACTGGGACGGCAACGAGGTATGGCTGATAGTAGCCGGCGGCGCCACCTTCGCGGCCTTCCCGCAGTGGTACGCCACGCTGTTCAGCGGTTTTTACCTCGGATTCTTCCTGCTGCTCTTCGCCCTCATCGTGCGCGGGGTGGGGTTCGAATTCCGCAGCAAACTCTCCGCTCCACGCTGGCGTTACGGCTGGGATTGGGCCATCGCCATTTCCAGCTTTCTGGCTGCTTTCCTGCTGGGCGTGGTCTTCACCAACCTGGTGCGCGGCACGCCGATTGACGGCGATATGCAGTACACCGGCAGCTTCTTCACGCTGCTCAACCCCATCAGCCTGCTGGGCGGGCTGACGGTGGTGATGCTCTTCCTGTTTCACGGCGCCAACTTCCTCAGCCTCAAACTGAGCGAAGGCCTGCGCGAGCGCGCGCACAACGCCGCCAGAACGTACTTCCCCGCCGCGCTGCTGTTCGCGTTGGGGCTGTTCGCCGCGCTGCTGTTCACGCCCTCCGCCTTCTCAGCGAAAGGCGCACTGACCGCCATCCTGCCGGTGCTGGCAGCCGCTGCGTTGATCGTTTCACGGGTGATGATGGGAAAGAAGAGAGAGGGTTGGGCGTTCATCTGCTCCAGCCTGGCGGTTGTGCTGACGGTTGCCGCGCTGTTCATCGCGCTCTTCCCCAACGTGATGATTTCCTCTACAGCCGCTGCCAACAACCTGACCATTTATAACGCCTCCTCCGCGCCTTACACGTTGAAGGTGATCTCGATCATCGCCGCCATCATGGTGCCGGTGGTGCTGGCCTACCAGGTGTGGACGTATGTG
>CAYMGO010000008.1:0-41021 GCA_964390015.1 uncultured Anaerolinea sp.
AGGTCAACAATAAAATCTCCCATGATCATATCCTCTTGATGCGATAGTTCTGGAACAACAGCATGCCCAGCGTGATGAGCAGCAGCGTGGATTGGACGACATCACCCAGGTAGACCGGTACACCCAGCACGCGGCTGACCGTTTGCGCGCCGGTATCGATGAGACCAATGAAAAGAGCAGCAACAGTGGCACCGAAGGGGTTCAGACCACCCAGGGTGGCTACGATGATGCCGGTGTAACCATAACCGCCCGATAGCTCGCTGATCAGGTGGTAGTGGATGCCGGCAATCTCGCTCACACCCGCCAGACCGGCGATCCCGCCGCTGACCAGGGCTGCGATGAGCATGGTGCGGTTGACATTAATGCCAGCGAACTGCGCGCCGGCTTTGCTGGCGCCGACAGCACGCATTTGCAACCCGAGCGGGGTGCGCTTGATGATGACGAAAACAATGACGACAACCACCAGTGCGATGACGAAACCGAGGTGCAGACGCGACCTGGGGATGAGCTGCACGAACCTGGCGGCTTCAAAGAACTCGGGTGATTTTGGCCATCCTGTTTCAGGATCGCGCCAGGGTCCATTAAGCAGCGCGGAAATGATGTACATGATGATCGAGTTCATCAACAGGGTGGTCACCACTTCATCCACCTTCAGCTTGACCTTTAGTAAAGCCGGGATCAATGCCCATAGCACACCGGCGAGGAAACCCATTACAAGCATCAGCGGCACCACGGCAATGGCTGGCAGGTTCGTGAATGTAGCACCAACCCAGGCTGCCGCGACCGCACCAGCATAAAGCTGACCTTCAGCGCCGATATTGTAATATCCGGCGGCGAAGGCAAATGTAACGGCGATACCGGTGAAGATGAGCGGGGTGGCTTTTACCAGCACTTCGAGTGCTGAGAACCTGGTGGATAGCGGAACGATGATGAAGTTGTAATAGGCTTCAAATGGGTTCGCCCCGGCAAGGATGATAAAAATTGAGGTGATGATGAAAGTAACGAGTACCGCCACGATAGGAATGAGCGCTTTGGTCCATACTGGGGCGGGAGATCGTTCTAAGCGGTATTTGATCACAATAAATCCTCCAATGAGAGAATTGACATTAAGCGACGCCTGCCATCAGCAGGCCTAGTTTTTCGGGTGTGGCTTCAGCGGCCGGGATGATACCCCTGATGCTGCCTTCATAGATCACCGCGATGCGGTCGGAGAGCGCCAGCACCTCGTCGAGGTCCTCTGAGAGCAGCACAACCGCTGTTCCGCGATCCCTTTCCTCGAGCAATCTCTTGCGCACGTACTCTGTCGCGCCAACATCCAATCCGCGGGTGGGCTGAGAGGCGATGAGGACTTTTGGCTTGCGTGAAAGCGCGCGTGCCAGCACCACCTTTTGCATGTTTCCGCCTGAAAGTTTGCGCAGTTGGTCACCCGGAGAGGCTTTGATCTGGAATTCGCGGATGATCTCAACCGCGTCGTCCTGGATCTTTTTCCGATCCAGCATACCTTTGCTGGTGTAGTCAGAAAGGTGTTCTAATGCGAGGTTTTCAGCCACGGTAAGGTCGCCAATGGTGCCCTGGTGCCTATCCTGAGGTGTGCGCCCGATGCCGGCATCTGAAATGGCACCCGGTTCAAGATTAGTAATGTCCTTGCCTTTGATCTTAATCGTCCCGGTATTGGGCTTAACCAGTCCTGTGAGTACTTCGGTCAGTTCTCCCTGTCCGTTGCCGGATACGCCGGCGATCCCGAGTATTTCACCCACTCCGACATTGAAAGAAACATCATCGAGAACTTTTAAACCATGCTTGCCTTCAAGTGAGATGCCAGTGAGTTCATATACGGGATCACTGGTCGCGCGCGCGCTCTGGCGCTGCACGCCAAAGGTCTCGCGTCCCACCATCATCTTGGCCAGTTCCACCTGGGTGGTTTCAGATTTCATTACCGTGTTGGCGACCTTGCCATCGCGTAATACGGTGATCCTGTCACAAACAGCCATTACTTCAACGAGCTTGTGGCTGATAAATATCACTGAAAGGCCAGATTTTACCAATCTGACGAGAGCTTCGAACAGGGCGTCCACTTCCTGAGGTACCAGGACGGCTGTTGGTTCATCCATGATGAGGATGCGGGCGTTACGGTAGAGCGCTTTGAGGATTTCAACGCGTTGTCTTTCTCCAACCGAGAGGTTTTTAACAAGCGCGGAGGGTTCCACCTGGATGCCATATTTTTCTGCAGCTTGTGCGACATCTTTTTCAATGTCCTTCTGCGAGATCACGACATCATTGGAATAACCCAGAACAATATTTTCCGCGACGGTTAGCGTGGGCACCAGCGTGAAGTGCTGGGTGACCATTCCCACCCCGGCAGCGATGGCTTCTTTTGGCGAACGGATGTTCACTTTTTCACCAAAGATTTTTATTTCACCACAATCCGCTTTGTACAATCCGTAGAGAATACGCATCAGTGTGGTCTTGCCGGCTCCGTTCTCGCCGAGCAGGGCGTGAATCTCGCCCTGTTCCAGTTCAAAACACACATCCAGGTTGGCTTGTACCGGGCCGAACGATTTGCAGATATATTGCATTTCAACAGCTAACATGGCAAATCCTTCATTATAAATTTTGTGCCAGAGTTAAATTGAGGCGGCAGAGTTAACCTCTGCCGCCCCTGGTAGTTGAGTTTAATTTACAGCGTCTGGCTGAGCTTCATCAATGGGAACACGGAACATGCCGGTCTTGATGGCTTCTTCCTTGGCGGTCACAGCTGCGAGAACATCTGCCGGGATCTTGCTTTCGTTGCCATGATAGGGGGCCATTGAGGCGCCTCCCAGGGCAAACATGCTGAAGTCCTTGAGGTCCATGGCGGTGAAGGTGCCGGTTGCAACCTGCTTGATCACGTATTCAACAGTCGGGGTCATGTTCCAGACTGGACCGCTGATTACCCACTCGGGGGCGACTGCGTTCTGGTCGCTCATGTTGCCGAACACGTACACACCCTTCTCAGCGGCGGCTTCGATGACACCAGCGCGTTCCGCGTAGAGTACATCGGCTCCGGCGCTAATGTGCGCCAGTGCCTGCTCTTTGGCGGTGGCGGGATCAAAGAAGGAGTTGATAAAGGAAACGAGCACGGTCACTTCAGGATTGGTTTCCTTGGCGCCGGCAATGAAGGCGTTGACGAGACGGTTGACTTCGGGAATGGGAACAGCAGCCACAACACCGATGGTGTTGGATTCGGTCATCCCACCAGCGAGCATACCGCACAGGTAAGCCGGTTCATGGATCCAGTTATCAAAAACAGCCAGGTTGGGAGAAACAGGTCCGAGTTCTGAACCGAAGGCGAATGCGATTTCGGGATAATCGGCAGCGGCGCGGCGCACTGCTTCTTCGTTTACGAAGGCGTCACCCATGATGAGATCGGGTTTCTGCTGTTCAGCAACTTCGCGCAGCACTCTTTCCATATCACCGGTGTAGCCGATATCTTCGGTGTATTCGTAATCGATAAGCCCATCTTCTTTGGCCTTGAGCAGCGCGTCATGGATGACGCCGTCCCATGGCTCTTCAATAGGGGTGGCGAAAGCGCCGAATACCTTGACCTTGCCGGTGGTTGCAGCCTGCTCACCACCTGCACAGCCAGCAACGAGGCTGGCGATCATCAGAATTGCGACGAACATTAGAACTAACTTCTTTGTGGACATTTTTTCTCCTTCTTTCAAATAATGGTTTTACTCAATATGCTGAGATCCGATTACCGTTTTTTCGCCTGGTTGCTCCTCCTTTCTGAATTTTATTATGATAGCACAATTCAGTTTGGCAGCAGGCCGATTACGAGTTGGCCTTGATGATCTCGTCCATTTTTGCCTGGTCCACCAGATTGCCATGGCTGATTACGTACTTTGGTTTTTCATGGTAGCGCAGCGCTTCGAGGATGTTGGGCTGGTCAAGCACCACCAGGTTGGCGGGAGCGCCTGCCTTGATCTCGAAATCTTTGAGCCCAATGGCGCGCGCAGGTTTGGTGGTAATCATGTCGTACAGCACTTCCATGTCTTCACGAGTGGTGAACCACAGCAGGTGTGAGTTGAGGAAGGCGACCTCGAGCATGTTGTTGCGCCCGTATGGGTAGTAGGCATCGGAAATGTCATCCTGACCGAGGCAAACCAGCACGCCTTCTTCAAGCAGTTCGCGCACGCGGGCGTGCAGCGGGCCGGTGTGCGGATCGCTGACCACACCCATGTCGGCTTTTTTGAGGATGGCAGCCAGTTTCTGCAGGTAGGGCTTGGGATACATGGACATTGCACGCGCGTGGTGCGCCAGTGAGCGCCCCTGCCAGCCGGTGCGAATGGTTTCGAGCGCCATGACTTCAAGCGAGCGTAGTCCGTTATCCCCGGCATCATCCACCAGCATGGAGACCGGCTTGTCGTATTCTTTGGCCAGCGCGAAGCAGATGCGCACGTGTTCCGCAATATCCGCGTCGGTATACTCAATCCAGGGGATGCCGCCCACCACATCAGCACCGAGGTCCATTGCCTGGCGCATCAATTTCTCAGCGCCAGGTTCGCGCACGAGGCCGTCCTGGGCAAAAGCCACCGTCTGGATATCGACGACACCTTTGAATTCGTCACGCGCTTTAATGAGCGCTTTGATACCCTCAAGTTTGCCCTTCGAATCCACATCTGCGAAGGCGCGGATATGAGTGCAGCCATAGCGCGCGGCCAGCGCTGCGGCCTTTCTAACGTTCTTGATGATCCATTTTTCGTCGTATTTTTCTTTTACGCTCGCGGCCAGTTCAATGGCGGTCATGGCTTTTCCCATGTCCGCGCCGTGGTAATCCTTCAGGGCGGCTTCATCCATCATCATCAACGTGTACACTTTGCACAGGTGAAGATGGGTATTGACGTAAGATTCCGTTACCAGGTTACCGGCGGCATCCAATTCCTGTTTGGCTTTGGCTTCTATCCTGTTGGCAATCAGCGCTATTTTTCCGCCGGTAACGGCAATATCTTTTTTCGTTTTGGGATCGCCGCGCAGAACGGCGTTACGCAGGATCAGGTCGTATTGGTCGGTCATATTGCTCCTCGTTGTTTTGAGAAATGCCGGATGCTCCCATCCGGCATTTCTGTTGAGTTCTTATTTCACGATGCCAGCTTCAAGCATCCCCAGGAAGATCTTCTCTGCAGAATACGGAGGACCTTCCAGTCGGACACCGGTTGCGGCGTAGATAGCGTTGCCTAATGCAGCGATGGTGGGGACCATGGGATGTTCACCCACACCACGGGCACCGAAGGGACCGTCATCCTGCGGCACCTCAACATACTGTGTTTCAAGTTTGAAATCGGTATCTGCGGTAGTGGCGATGCGGTAATCCACGAAGCTGGGATTGGTCATCACGCCGCTGCGCAGTCGGATTTCTTCAAACATGGCGGAACTGAGCCCCTGTACAAAGCCACCCTCAACCTGCGCCTTTACAAGCGCCGGATTGATGGCTTTACCCACATCGAATGAAGCCGCGGCTTTGACCACGTGGATACGACCGGTGTGCTTTTCGATTTCTATGTCGAGACCTTCACAACCCACGGTGTAGTGCACCACCGCGCGCGCACCCTGGCCGGTTTCAGCATCGAGGTTGGTGACGTATTTGGGCATGAAGGAGCCGCGCCCAACGATCGGTCCACCCACCCAGCCCTCGTCGTTCGGTTTGGGCAGGCCGTAGATCACCAGGTTGGCCAACGGGGTTTCCTGTTCGCTCTTGTAAGAGACGACCATACCGTTGACGATATCCAGGTCTTCTGGGGTTTCGTGCCAGGCTTCAGCCACCACATCCAGGATTTGTTTGCGCGCGTCTAACGCTGCCAGGCGCACGGCGTTGCCCATGCTCCAGGTGAGGCGGCTGGCGACAGTCTGCCATTCGTAAGGACTGTACTGCGTATCCACCGGTCCGGCGATGCGCACGTCTTCATATCTGACACCCAACGATTCCGCAGCGATCTGCGCCATTACCGTAAATGTGCCCTGACCGATCTCCTGCCCGCCGAGCCCGACGGTAGCTTTGCCATCTTCAGAGAGTTCCACCCAGGCGCTCGAGCCGGGATTGGGGGGCATGGCGGGGGCTTTCCACATAATTGCGATGCCCTTACCGCGCAGGCGGTCAGGTGCGGTCGGTTCTTCTTTCTTGGAGTACTCAATGGCCTTGGCAACGTTGTCGATGCATTGTTGGATGCCGTTGGCGTGCATGGTCATCCCGGTCACAACGATGTCGCCTTCGGCGATGGCGTTCTTTTTCAGGAATTCAACACGGTCAAAGCCGGCTGTTTCCGCCAGTTCATCAATGGCCTGGTCGATCCCTGTGTGCAGTTCCGACATACCAAAACCGCGGTAGGCACCACCGATGGGGTGGTTGGTGTAAACACAGATGCTGTCGGTCCACACGTTGGGAATGTCATACGGGCCTGAGCTGGAGTAACCGCCGGCGCGGGTGATGTTGGTGCCGTATTCAGTGGAGGCGCCGCCATCCCAATACATTATGTTCTTGAGACCAAGAATATTGCCGTCTTTATCGCAGCCCACCTTCACGTGAATGGTGAGACCCTGGCGCACGAAGTTGGTATAGAATTCCTCTTCGCGGGTGAGGATGAATTTGATGGGGTAACCCTTGACCTTGGTCGCCAGGGCTACCGGTATGGCTTCCATGGTGACGCCAGCTTTTGAACCAAAACCACCACCCACCAGCGGTGCAATTACGCGCAGGTCGCTATGTGAAATGTGCAGGGCTTTGGCAATAAGGTTGCGCTGTGCGAACGGAGATTGGGAGGAGGCCCACAATGTGACCTTTCCTTTTTCATCCATCATCGCCACGGCGCCGTGCGTTTCAATGGGCACGTGTTGGATGTGCGGTACCTTGTAGGTCTTGTCTACAATGTACGCGCATTGCTTCCAGGCGGCTTCAACATCCCCCTTGCGGATCTTGAAATGGTTGGAGATGTTGGTGCCGGCTTTCGGGAAGATGAAGTTCATGACTTCGTATTTACCCAGGTCCGGATGAATGAGGGGGGCTTTTTCTGAAGCGCCGTACTCGGCGTCGAAAACACCTTCCAGCGGCTCGTAATCCACTTCCACCAGGCTGCAGGCTTTTTCAGCGATCTCTTCAGTGACGGCGGCAACCGCTGCTACCGGTTCACCTAAAAATCGTACGCGATCGGTGGCGAAAATGGTCTTGTCTTTGAGGTAAAGCCCGATGCGCTCCGGGAAGTCCTTACCCGTGACAACAGCTTTGACACCGGGAAGTTTTTCAGCTTTGCTGGTGTCGATGCGCTTGATCAGGGCATGCGGGTGCGGGCTGCGCACGGCGCGGGCGTAGAGCAATTTATTCCCAAACTGGATGTCGTCGAGGTATGTCGCTGCACCGGTCACTTTTTCCAGCACGTCATTGCGAATGACACTGGTGCCGACGACTGCAGTGGTTTTTTCAGTTGATTTCGCGTTTGCCATATTTCGGCTCCTTTAAAGGATATCTTCTGTCTAAAGTCTGTTGATGCGTCGGAAGGCTTATGATTGTGCAGCTTCTTTGACAGCTTCGACGATTCTAAAATAACCCGTGCAGCGGCACAGGTTGCCAACCAGCGCTTCCCTGATCTCGACCTCAGTCGGGTTCGGGTTACGGTTGAGCAGCGCGGTAGCCGAGATGAGCATTCCCGGAGTGCAGAAACCACACTGCACGCCACCAGTTTTGATGATGGTCTCCTGCAGTTTGCTCAGTTTGCCGCTCTTGGCCAGGCCTTCAACGGTGAGGATGCGTGCGCCATCACATTCAGCAGCCAGTACCATGCAGCTGTTCACAGGTTCATCGTTCATTAACACGGTACAGGCTCCGCACTCGCCAGCCGCGCAGCCATTTTTGGTGCCGGTAAGAGAAAGTTTTTCGCGCAGCATCTGAAGCAGCGTCATGTGCTGGGGAACATCGACCGTCTCCACAACATCATTAACGGTGATTGTAATTCTTGAATAAGACATTCATTCCTCCTGTAAGGGTGCAAACAGCCGGGGCTATTTGGTTAATTTGTTCCACACTTCCGTGATCGCTTCGCGAGTGAGGTTGCGCACCATGAACTTGCGGTAGCGCGCGGACCCGCGCACATCGTCGATGGGGGTGACGGCGTCCATGGTCGCTTCAGCGGCCAGTGCGATCGTTTCGGCGGTGATCTTTTTCTCAGCGAGAATGGCTTCCGCCTTCAGCGCTTCCATGGGAACAGGTGCCACCGAGGCCAGGGCGATCCTGAAGGAAAAGCCGGATGGTGACTTACTGTTGGGATATGCGGTGACGGTGACACCGACAATGGAGAGGTCGCTCATTTTGTTTCTACCCAGCTTCTTGTACACGCCGACCATATTGGCAGGCGGTGGGGGCAGGGTGATCGAGGTGACCACTTCGCCTGGTTTCAGTACCGTACGTCCCGGTGCCAGGAAGAAAGTGTTTAACGGGATGGCGCGTTTGCCACCCGTGCCTTGAACATTAAGTATGCCGTCGAGCACCAGGCAGGTGCCGATTGTATCGCCCGCGGGGGAGGCGTTACAGATGTTGCCAATAATGGTTGCGCGGTTGCGTAGCTGATAACTGGCAACTGTTTTTGCAGCTTCGACCAGGTTGGGGTAGTACTTTATGACGTCCTTGTTGCAAATGACCTGGTTCATCGTAACAGCGGCGCCGATGGTCAAACCTTTTTTGGGGTCAAACGATAGTTCTTTTGTTCCGTCGAGGCCTTTGATATCAACGAGGTAGTCCAGCTTCATCACCCCGTCGCGCAGGCGCACGAAACAATCCGTCCCACCTGAAAAGGGTTTGGCTTTTCCTTCGTGGTCCTCGAGGAACTTGCACGCTTCGGCGAGCGTACCGGGTTTTACATACTCTAGCTCTGGGAGTCCTGGATGAGGATTGATCATGGTATGTCCTATCTTTCTTTTTTATTGGATTCAAGCCTGACGGCTTTTTTCTCACCCTGCATCGCGCGGTAATCTCGACCGCTGTTGAGAATAAGAAATCTATCACTACTTTTTTAACTGGCGATCATTATTCGTGAAAATCCATCACCTCTCTTTCTCATTAACGGTAAAGATATCTCGATAAGAACAACTCGCTCAATTTTTATGCATAGTTATAGAATAACGAATTATTCAAGGCCTTCGCCAATTTGATGATAGCATGAAAAAAAAACGTTTACAAGGAGAATATAGCGCTTGTCAGACAAAAGAGGATAAATGTAATACATGCAAAACAGCGGAGTATTTTTTCGGGAGAAAAAAACCAGGACACTCCCTGCACAACGAGGGCTTTCATTTATAATATCTATTACTGTCAAAACTGCCTCAAGAAAGAGATTAACTGATGACTGGTCAGATTGCCATAATTACCGATAGCACCAACGATCTGCCGCTTGACCTGCGCGAAAAATATCACATTCGCGTAGTGCCTTTAACCATCGTTTGGGGAGATAGGCAATATCTTGATGGTATTGATATCACTCCAGAGGAATTTTACGCGCAGCTGGGAACTAACCCTCAGCATCCCACCACATCGCAACCGACACCGCAGGATTTCACCCGTGCCTACGAAAATGCAGTCAACGATGGCGCTGATGAGATCCTGGTGGTCACCATCAGCAGCGCGATGAGCGGCACCAACGAATCTGCCCGGGCAGCGGCTGAGGGATTCAGCGTTCCTGTGAAGGTGCTGGATTCCAAATCCAATTCGATGAGCCTGGGCTGGCAGTTGCTGGCGGCTGCACGTGCGCGCGAGGCAGGTGCTGATCTGGAGGGTATGGCAAAGGCAGCCGATGAAGTGCGTAACCGGCTGCATTACCACATCACGCTTGACACGCTTGAGTACCTGGTGAAGGGCGGTAGAATTGCCGGCGCTGCCAGGTTCCTTGGCAATACATTAAACTTAAAACCTCAGATCCGCGTCAATCACCAGAGTGGAGCCGTGGAACCGGGGGATTTATCCCGCACCCGCGCTCGTGCCCTGGAGACGTTATATTCGAGCTTCTTCAAGAAAGTGGATGTGACCAGACCACTGCGCATCGCCGTGTTGCACAACGCGGCGTATGAGGATGCCAGTGCGCTGGCGGATAGGATCACCGCCGAGCACAAACCGCTGGAGCTGGTCATTGGCATTGTTTCACCGGTACTGGGGGCGCACACCGGTCCGCGAGCGGTGGCACTGTGCGGGTATTCTGAAAGTTAATGACCATAAAATTTTAAGTTTGGGCACCAGGGCATTTGCTTGCCTTTTAATTTCATATGGTATATCATTGGATATGCGTTTTGGGAGAAAAACGCCAAACTTGTAACACAAATCCAAGGAGGAGAAAAGTGAAAAAAACATTGTTCGTTCTGATTTCTGTGCTGGTACTGAGCACCCTCGTACTGAGTGCCTGTGCCAAGCCGACCGCGGCGCCCACGGCTGCCCCGGCCCCTGTCGAAACTGAAGCCCCGGTTGTCGCGACTGAGGCCCCAACGCCCGAACCGACAGAAGCCCCCAAGCCAGTTGGATCCGCTGAAAGCCCGGTCATCATTGCGCTTGCCCCATCCGCTACTGCTGAGCAGCTGACGGTTGGCGGCGAAGCCATCGCAGCGAAGATGAAAGAGTTGACCGGCCTTGAGTATGAGGTCATCATCCCTAACAGCTACACTGCGCTCATCGAGGCTATGGCCTCCGGTAATGCTCACGTCGGCTTCATGCCCACAATTGCTTACCTGTTGGGTAAAGAGCAGGGTGCGATGGATGTCAAATTGGTTGTCGTGCGCAATGGTTCCGATTTCTACGGCGCCCAGTTTATCGCCCACGCGGATATGGGTTTCACCCCATTCTTTGACCTCAATACCAATACTAACACCGCTGATGCAGCCGCCGCGCTTGCCCAGTTTGAAGGCAAACGCCCCTGCTTCACTGATCCCCTGTCGGTTTCCGGTTATGTCATCCCCTCCGGTGTGCTCAAGGAACAGGGCATCAACTTCAAGACCCCTGCTGCTGTGCAGGGTCACCCCGCAGTTGTGCAGGCGCTGTATGCTGGTGTAACTGTTTCCGGTGAAAACAAGACCGGTGCGATCTGCGATTTTGGCGCCACCTACATTGACGCCCGCACCAGTGACAAGATCCATCCGGATGTCAACGAGAAAATCGTGGTCATCTGGAGGACTGACAACATCATCCCCAATGACAACATCTCCTTCTCAACTGCCATGCCTGAAGACGTTGGCCAAAAAGTGTACGATGGTTTCGTTGCCATGGCTGCTGAAGAAGCCGGCCTTGAGATCCTCAAGAACGCTGGTTATGAGATCCAGGGTCTGAAACCCGCGGAAGATTCCTTCTACGATCCCTTCCGCTCAGCCCTCGAGGCTTCAGGAATGGAAATTGAAGTCAAATAAGGCTTAGCACCCTGTTGGAGGGGGGGATTTTTCCCCCCTCCAATTTTTTTACTTAATTACAGATATAAAGGACTAAACCGTGCTCAAAGTTGAACACTTGACAAAGGTTTACCCCAATGGGACGGTTGCGCTAAAGGACCTGAGTTTTGAGGTGCCCGATGGTGAATTTCTGGTCGTCATTGGATTATCTGGGTCTGGCAAATCAACTCTGCTGCGTTGCATCAACCGGCTAATTGACCCCACCGAGGGAAAGATCACCATGGATGGGATCGATATCACCGCCGCTAAAGGGGCAGAACTGCGCCACATCCGCCGGCATATCGGTATGATCTTCCAGCACTTCAACCTGGTAAAGCGTTCTTCAGTGATGACCAACGTGCTGAACGGTCGCCTGGGCTATCTGAATCCGTGGACGTCGACGCTGGGTATCTTCCCCCATGAAGAAAAAGAACGCGCCATTGCTGCGATGACCCGCGTGGGCATCGGTGATAAGGTGCACAGTCGGGCTGACGCGCTTTCAGGCGGGCAGCAGCAGCGCGTAGGCATTGCGCGCACGCTCATGCAGGAACCAAAACTGATCCTGGCGGATGAGCCGGTCGCGAGCCTTGACCCTGTGCTGGCGCATTCGATCATGCAGTATATTGAAAAATTGAACAAGGAAGACAATGTCAGCGTCATTTGCAGCCTGCATTACCTGGATCTCATTCAACGCTATGCGGAACGGGTGATCGGTCTGAAGGATGGGATCAAGGTTTTTGAAGGACTGCCGACAGAGATCAACCGCGTGAAGTTTAAAGAGATTTACGGTGAAGAAGCGCAAGACATGCGCGCCACCGCGCTTGAATGACTTCCATGGCTGAAAAACCGACGCGCTCCAGGTTAATCACAATCATCCTTTCCGTCCTTGTACCTGGACTGGGACAATTATTCCAAAGAAAATATCGTGCCGCGATCGCCATTTTTTTCGCGGTCGCCACTTCTATTGCTGTTGTTGCCTGGTATGGCAAACCCGCCTGGTATATTCTGCCGGCGCTTTTATGGTTGTGGAACATCTGGGATGCCGCTGCACTGCCCAAAGGAAGGAACGCAATCATCCCGATCTTGCTGTGGCTGATCATGGCGTATGGTATCGGCGGGCAGGTGACCGAATTCAATTTGAGGGCTTTGATCGAAAACTCAAAGCGCTCTAAAGACATCGTCAGCGCGATGTTCCAGCTGGATTTCACACAACCGAAGACCGAAAAACTGGAAGGGTTCACGGATATCCAGTCACCCTGCTCTGCAGAACCTCCGCTCCCTGACCGCACGGTTAATGGGATTCGTGTTTATGTGGTTGAGCCCTGTGCCACAGTGAACAAAACGATAACAGTCAAGGCCGAAGGGTTCTGGCCGAACACCCCCACGGTGTTTTACTGGCAAAACCCGATCGGCGGTAAGGCGATGGAAGCACAAGCCACTTCAGATGCAGATGGGAATGTGACCCTGGAATGGTTGATCTCCCCTTACATTCACAGCACAGCGCCTGATCCCACGGTGCCGCAGATTCATCGCATCAAGGCCACACAATCCCGTCCGATCGGTGGTATTGAACTCTCAAATGTCGGCGGGTATGTCGTCCAGGGTATTTATGAGACCCTGGCGCTGGCTTTCCTTTCTACCATCGTGGGTGCGCTCATTGCCATCCCGTTCGGCTTTTTGGCCGCGCGCAACCTGATGACGGGCAACCCGGTCACCGCGGTGATCTACTTGATTACCCGAACGATCCTCAATATCGTGCGCTCCATCGAGTCGCTCATCCTGGCGATCATATTTGTGATCATCGTTGGCCTGGGTCCATTCCCGGGTATGATCGCGATCACCATCCATACAATCGCGGCACTGGGCAAGCTCTACTCTGAGGTCATTGAAGGCATTGATAACGGACCAATTGAAGCGGTTAAAGCCACCGGTGCCAACTGGTTGCAGGTGGTGCGCTACGCGGTTGTCCCGCAGGTTGTGCCAACATTTACCGCACTTACCATTTACCGTTGGGATATCAACATCCGCTCCTCCACGATCATCGGTTTTGTCGGCGGCGGTGGTATTGGTTTCTTCCTGTGGCAATGGATCGTGCTGCAGGATTACAAGGCTGTAGGTACCGCGTTTGTGGCGATCGCTGTAGTGGTGATCATACTGGACTTCTTCAGCGCCCGTATCAGGGAACGGTTGGTGTGATATGGACACATTAAAGGCGCTACTTAACTCACTGAAACGGATTCTGATCATCATCGCGGTTGTGGTTCTGCTGGTGCTCAGCGTCCGCGTCACCGATCCGGATCTTGTAAAACTCGTATCTTCCTTCCCCAAGGCCAAGTCCATTATGGGGCAGTTGCTCAGTCCCAAGATCGTCGACCGGGAATCTGAAATTATTACGATCGCACAGGCCATTCCAGTGCCATGCGGCAGTGTTCCAAACCCAGAGCTACCTGCTGCTGGTGGAAGGGTCGTCGTTGATCCTCCCTGTGGAAATCCAAAGGATAAGGTAACGATCACAGGCTACGAGCTTCCGAAAAATGCTGAGGTCTCCATTCGCTGGATTCTTGCAGATGGCGGAACCTTGAGGGTGAAAAATGCTGTCACGGATGCAAACGGCGGGTTAAGCGACACAATCGAACTTCGACCAATAACAGCCGCTGCAGATGGTAAGCCAGCCCAAATAACCCTCGAAATTGAAGTCCCCGGTGGAAAGCTGGTGGTTTCCAAGACGCTTAAGGATGTGCTGGACGCGATGTTCGTGACCATCTTCATGGCGCTGATCGCGACCACCATCGGCACCATCATCGCAGTTCCGTTGAGCTTCCTGGCGGCTTCCAATATCACCCGCAAGGGGTGGCTTGGCAGCGCGATCTACTACGTGGTCAGGGCTTTCCTCAACATCATCCGTTCATACGAACCGCTTGTACTGGCGACGATCTTTGCCATGATCGTAGGCTTTGGCAGCCCGTTCGCCGGGGTGATCGCGCTTTCCATTACCACGGCAGCTTCACTTGGCAAGATGTTCTCGGAGTCGGTCGAGGGGATCGATCCCGGCCCGATTGAAGCGATCACCGCGACCGGGGCGAACAAACTGCAAATGGTGATGTACGCGGTGGTTCCTCAGATCATCCCGGACTTCCTGTCATTCACCATCTATCACTGGGACATCAACGTGCGTATTTCAACCATTATTGGATTCGTTGGCGGCGGTGGTATTGGCTACTTCCTGTCGCAGCGCATCAATACTCTACAGTATTCACAGGCAGGCACAGCACTGCTGGCGATCATCATTGTGGTGTGGGTGCTGGATTTCCTCAGCTCGGAGATACGCAAGCAACTGGTCTAACAAAATTGATACTAAACAAAAGGCTGGTCAGTTGAATGACCAGCCCTTTTTTTATTCTCCCAGGACAATCCCGCATTTATCAAGCCATTTCTGCGCATTAGGCGCAAGATTCCCTGCCAGGTCCTGCACCGTTTCTTCCAGCCCCGGGATGGCGATGGGCAAGCCGGTGAGGTCTTTCAGCAGGTTGTTCAGGCTTTCGTAAACATTCGTGAGGGTGCCCTCGCTGCTGACCATCCAGGCGGCGAGCTGCAGGCTGATGAGATCTTTCGTCTCCGTCTCAGCCGGCAGATCCTGCTGGCACAAGCAAGCTGCGAATTGCTTATTCTTTCCCTCTTCCAGCTCTTCCACTCGGTAGGTTCGTTCAGGAGACGGCAAGGATTTCAATGCATCAATGCTGAGGACAAACGGTTTACTCACAGCAGTCTGACCCTTGTTCAGTTTGGTCAAAGCAGGTTGTACCACCATCATACGGCTGGTGTTTTCCTCGGCGGAAATGAACACGAGTCCGCAGGGGATGGAAACCTCCAGAAGGGTTTCTGTGTTGTTGTAAAGTTCAAGGTCGATCGTGCGGCCGGTGAAAGAACCCAACCCAACGTTGCCGCGGATGCTGATAATGTTTACCTTGCCGCTCGCAGCCAGGTCGAGAAGTGAATTAGATTCCAGCACAGGTGTGGGTTGAGGTCTGAATTGTTGGAGCAGGGAGGTAAGCGCGGCTGGAAGCGAGCACGCCACAAGCAGCAGGCTGACCATTATGAGTGAGAGAAGTTTCAGTTTCATAATCTCCTTCTTGTCCGGGGCGGGACCCTTAGAGTATGCCGGAGAGCTGGTAGTACCACATACCGAAGTACTCCTTCATGGTTTTGGTAACGGTCGAAATGTGCGAGTAGGAAGGCAGCAGGTCGAGGACGAACTCTGCAATGGTGGGGTGGGTGAGGCTTTCCCAACTGTCTTCGGTGATGCTGAAATCCACCGGTGCGGGAATGACCGTGCAGCCCTGCTTCTCAAAGAGCGCCACCGAACGCGGCATGTGGAAGGCAGAGGTCACCAGGATGATATTTTCATAACCATTCTCTTTGATGAGCTTGCAGCTGTATTCAGCGTCCTGCTGCGTGTTTAGCGAGGCGTTCTGGATGATCATATCCTCACGCGGGATGCCCAGCATCTCCATCAGCGCGGCCATGTCATCCGCGGGGGTTGAGGGTGAGTCGTTGATGAAATCGATATCTCCGCCGCTGAGCAGGATGACCGGCGCGGCTTTCTGCTGGTAGAGCTTGATGCCATAGAGTACGCGGTCAGCTGCGGCGTTCACCTCCACCATGCTGCGCGGGGCGACCTCTGGCTCAGTGCCTCCGCCAAGTACGACGATCACATCTGCACTGGTGCCCTCTGCCAGCGGCGGGTAACGCCACTCCAGCGTGCGCGCGAAGGCGGTGGCGGTGTACCTGTTGCCGGCAACCAGCAGGATTACGAAAGCGATGATCAGAAAGGCCAGTGCCAGGCGGCGTTTCCTCCAGAAGACGAAGGTCAGGAGCAAGAGCATGGTGACAAGCCCGGCAGGGTAGAGGAAAAGAGGCAGGAACTTGGATAAAAAGATGTTCATTAATACCTTTCTATTATGATAATTATGGTCAAATATATTGACATTGAACGTGCGTTTTGTTACACTATTCTCATATCATAACCGAAAAGGAGGCACTATGAATTACGATAATGGCGGTGGGCTGGGCTTTTTTGGGACTGTTTTGTACCTGGCTGTAATTGCTTTTTTCCTTTATTGTATGTGGCGTATTTTTGTCAAAGCAGGCAAACCTGGCTGGGCGGCAATCGTTCCCATTTACAATGTGCTGGTTGAGCTGGAAATTGTTGGGCGCCCATGGTGGTGGTTATTGTTGCTACTGGTGCCTGTGGTCAACGTTGTGATTGGCATCATGGTGCTGTTGGACCTGGCAAAGGTATTTGGCAAGGGAACCGGGTTTGGTATTGGCCTGATCCTTCTTTCCTTCATCTTCATCCCGATGCTGGCGTTTGGTGATGCCAAATATCTTGGCCCTATCGCCGGGCAGCCGAGCGTATACAACCCTCCTGCCGCTCCACCGATGTAAATAAATCAATGTTATGAGAATAAGAGTCCGGATAGGGCTCTTATTTTGTTTATAATACCAGTAGACATTTTCGTTAAGCCCATAAGCGCATGGACTGGATTATAGTAGATACATATGCCTCCAGATCTTCCGGTCATCCGCACTAAAACGCTTATCCCGCGACGCCGCAGCGAGATTCTCTCGCGTCCCAGGCTGCTCGCGGCGCTCGACAACATGCTTGATCTCAAGCTGCTGATCATCGCTGCGCCGGCCGGGTATGGCAAAACCTCACTGCTGGTGGATTTTTCTCATCACACCCAGGTACCTGTTTGCTGGTACGCGCTTGACCCGTTGGACAGCGACCCCAAGCGTTTCATCGCCCATTTCATCGCCGCCATCCAGGGCAAGTTTCCAACCTTCGGGCAGATGGCCTCCGCTGCGCTCTCTGATCTGAGCCAGGACAGTATGAACCTGGACCCGGTCATTTCTGCCATCGTCAATGATGCTTATGAGAATATCAGTGAGCATTTTATCTTTGTGCTGGATGATTACCATCTTGTGCGGGATGTAAAGCCGATTGAGGTGTTCATCAACCGCATCATCCAGGAATCAGCTGAGAACTGCCATTACGTTATCGCTTCACGCACACTGCTCACGCTGCCAGACCTGAGCCTGCTGGTGGCGCGTTCCCAGGTGGATGGCTTGAGCTTCGAAGAACTGGCCTTTTTGCCTGAAGAGATCAAGCAGTTGATGGCAGTGAACTATCACCAGACCATTTCTGATCAAAAAGCCGAAGAAATGATCACGCGCACAGAAGGCTGGATCACCGGCCTGCTGCTGACTGCGCAGCTTTCACCTAAAGGACCTTACGAACGAAGCCGTATTGAGAAGGTCTCTGGGGTGGGCATTTACGAGTATCTCACGCAGCAGGTATTTGACCGTCAACCGCGCGCCATGCAGAGTTTCCTGTTGCGCACCTCCCTGCTGGAGGAGTTTGATGCCGGCCTGTGCGAAAAACTTGTGGGCAAGGCGTTAGGGCTGGAAGGGCAGAACTGGGATGAAGTGATCGAGAAGATTCAGCGCGACAATCTCTTTGTGCTGCCCGTGGGGGATGAAACGCTTTTCCTGCGTTACCACCACTTGTTCCGCGACTTTCTGCAAAACCGTATGCGCGTGGAACGGCCGGACGAAACCCGCAGGATCGAGACCGAACTGGCACTTTACTACGAGAGTGTGCAGGAATGGGAAAGAGCCATTTCTATATATCTCAGGATCGGCACGCCGGAACAACTGGTGGAAATGGTGCGCAAAGCCGCCCCGTCGATGATCCTCAGCGGACGGCTGGTGACCCTGACGGATTGGTTGAACGCGCTGCCGGGTAACCTGGTGGAAAGGAAACCGGAACTGGTTTCCATCCGCGGTACCATTGCCATGCTGCGCGGTGATTACAAGGTAAGCCTTGAGCTTCTGGATGACGCGATACAAGAGCTGCGACCAGCGGGTTCCACCGAAGAACTGGCCGCGGCACTCATCCGGCGCAGTGCCATCAACCGCCACCTTGGACATTATGAAAACGCGCTCAAAGATGCCCAGGATGCCATGGAATTGACCCGGCCGCCCTTTGGCGCACCGCAAAAATATGCCGAAGCACTGCGCGCCGAAGGTTTGGTGTACTACCAGACTGGAGAACTGAATGATGCGCAGTGGAAGCTGCGCGAATCATACCGCCGCTTCCAGGACCTGGGCATGGAATCGGATGCCGCCAAAGTGTTACTGGACCTCGGGGTAGTGTACTCCGCGCGCGCCGATTTTGACCAGAGTGAAAAATGTTACACCGGCTCATTGGAGTATTGGCAGGCGGTACAGAATCCCCTCTGGCTGGCGAACGTGTTGAATAATATTGGCATGATCCAGTATTTACGCAGCCAGTTTGAACAAGCGGTGATCACGCTTGAAAGGTCGTTATCCTATTCCCGCCTGTCCAGCCCCAGGATGGAGGGTTATGTGCTCACCAGCCTGGGTGATCTATACCGTGATGTGCGAGCGCTTAAAGAGGCCAGGCAGGCTTACGGTCAGGCGGTTGCGGTGCTGCAAAAAACCAGCGACCTTTCACTGGATGTTTACCTCACGCTCGCGCTGGCGAGCCTGGACCGGATAACCGGCTATCTTTCCTCCGCCCAGGAACAGGTATCAGAAGCTTTAAAGAAAGCGCAAAAGAGCGGGGCGAAATTTGAGTACAATCTCTGCCTGCTGGAGCAGGCAGTGCTGGATTTTAAAAACGAAAATCAGACCGATCATGTACAGACCTTCAAGCGGCTGGAGGATTATTTCACCGCTGCAGGTTATCAGCTTGAAGGCTTCAAGGCTTCTGTATACAGGAATCTTGCCTCTTTGGTTGAGCGCGGCAGGTCTCCTGTTCCGTTGTTATTGGATCCAGGAATCCAAAAAGCCGAGGGCAGCATGCGCCAGGTTCTGATCCAGATCCTGATGGAATTCGGGACAGCCCTGGAGCTCATCGCTCCGGAGGAGGATCAATACCCGCTGGTGATGCAATTATCAGCAGAAGTGACCTCTTTTGAAAAACGTCTGCCGCAGATCCACCGCGTCATTCGCAGGCATTCCTCAGCGGTAGATTTCTCCAATCCCAGGTTGAGCATTCGCGGGTTCGGGCGTATGCAGGTGAGGCAGGGCAACCGGCTGATCACAAGCAAGGATTGGAAGACGCACACTGTTCGCGACCTGTTTTTCTACCTCCTTTCACATCCGGAGGGTTTGACCAAGGAGGAGATTGGCGCCGCTTTCTGGCCAGACGCGGACCGTGACACGGTGAAACTGCGTTTTAAGAATTCTGTATACAGGCTGCGCAGGGCGGCTGGCAAGGATTGTGTTGCGTTTGATGATGAAATTTACCGCTTCAATCGTGCCATCGATTATGACTACGATGTGGATACCTTCACATTTGAGCTGGAGAATGCCAAAAAGGCGCAGGGTGTGGAGGAGGAGATTGAGCATTACCGGGCGGCAGTTGCCAGTTATCATGGTTCACTTCTTCCCAAGCTTGACCAGGAATGGGTGATCATTGCGCGTGAAAAATTCCACAACGCTTTTATGACCGCTGCGCTGACGCTGATCAATCTTTATATGAAATCCGGTCGATATTCACTGGCGGCGGCTCTTGCAATTCGGGCGCTTGAGGAGGATAATTACAACGAATCGGTTTACCGTTCGGCAATGATGGCGTACTCAGCCATGGATGATCGACCGGCGGTGGCCAGGCAATTTGAACGTTGTAAACTTGTATTGAAAAAAGAGCTTGACATCGAACCTTCACCACAGACGGTCAAGTTGTACAATTCATTAATGCGGCAATAAGAATTTATCCATAACAATTAAATTGCTTAAAGAGAAGGAGGTGAGAATAGAGCCCATCTCTATATTTTGGTGTTAATTAATTCTGGATAAATCCATGAATTAATGAGTACAATCTGCATCCTGTTTTGCATCCTGCCTGGTGTGATAATCAACAGGTATACAAAACCAATTTCAATAACACAAAGGAGTTTCTCATGAAAACACTGTCAAGTAAATTTGGTAGCAAAGTAAAGCTGGCCTTCTTCCTGCTCGTTCTGGTTCTCTTCACCCTGGCAGCGGGTGCCCCATTCGCTACCGGCACAGTTGGTGGATAACTGATCTTTAATGGTCCTTGTCGTCGCAGTTCTGGTTGGATTGACCGCCGGGCTGTGCAGGGCGAGACTTGGGAAAAGAGAATACAGGGTCTATGATCTCAAAGCAACCGGTTTGGTATTGCTGGCTTTCATTCCCCAATTTTTCATCTTCTTCCTGCCGCAAACCCGCACACGCATCCCGAACACAACGGCTTCCATCCTGTTCGTCGGATCTTTACTAATTCTGATCGTTTTTTCGCTCTTTAATATCCGCAAATCCAGTTTTTGGCCGATCACAGCCGGCTTCCTACTGAACGCGCTGGTCATTCTGCTCAATGGCGGGTGGATGCCCATCAGCCCAACAATGGTGCAAAAATTGTTACCCAATGTTGCGCAAAGCACCTGGCAGGTTGGTGAGCGACTGGCCTTCAGCAAGGATGTTGTATTGCCACCGGAAACCACGCGCTTGTGGTTCCTGAGCGACCGGTTTACCTTACCGGGATGGATCAACTACCAGGTGGCCTTCAGCCTGGGCGATGTCTTCTTATTTCTGGGTGTCATCTGGCTGCTCTGGTCACTGGGCGGATCAAAGAACGAAACCGTATAGGAGAAAAAATGAGCAACATTTTTCAAGATTATCATCATCATGATGAAACCATCCTGCAGAAGGAACGCGAATACAGCCGCCTCCTGACGGCCGCTGTTGTCAATGAGAAATTCCGCAGATTGCTGCTAACAAATCCGGGAATGGCCATTAAAAATGGTTTTGGTGGTGAAGCTTTCCACCTCGGTGCAGAAGAAACCCGCAGGATCGCTGCTATTCGGGTTTCGACGCTGGCCGAATTCGCCCGCCAGATGAACGCGGTTTCATCGCAGCCGGTATTGTCAGTTTAGGATCAGTTCGCGGACTTATCCATTCCCGCGGGCGTATTATTGCGTTCATTATTGATGACTGCTCATCAGAGTATGAGATATGGCTCAAACAATTGATGGAATAGCGCGGTATTACAGGCAACAGGAAACCGGGATCCCGGCTTACGTGCGGGAAAAATGGAACGGTCTTTCAGACCTGAGCCATTACCTGGCGAATTCGGATAACCTGGAAGAACTGGCTGAGAGCGCCTCCAGGCACATTGCTGAAATCCTGGAAGTGGATCTTTGCCAGATCATCCTGATGGACCTGGATGGTCATTACCGCTGCCAGGCTGTCTATTCCAGGCTGGAACCCAGGGCTGCAAAAGCATCAGCCTTGGACCCTTTGGCGCTTGAGAGGGTTTGCGCCAGGCTGCTGGACCCGGATAACAACGCCAGGTTATTCCTGGCGAGGGAACATCTTTCTGAGTTGGAGCGAAAAAGCCTGGGCATTAATAAAAAGGATATTTCCTGGGTAATACCCATGCGGGTGGAGATGAGTGGCATCGGGGTATTGATCCTGGGGCAGGACTCGACCAGGACTGACCCCGTGTTGACCCCGGATTCATACTACCTGGTGGACCTGATCGCGGACCAATTGGCGAGCGCCATCTTCAGGACCCAGTTGAACGACCGTTTGGAGTCGCTGTCCATTGAGACCGTGATCGTCCTTTCTAAAACGCTTGAAACAAGAGACCTGCACAGTGCCTCTCACAGCAAACGCATGGCGGCGTTATCAGAGCAGTTGGCCAACGGGTTTGGGTTATCTGTTCGAGAGACAAGAGAACTGTGCTGGGCGGCACTGCTGCACGATATTGGCAAGATCGGGGTCAAGGACACCATTTTGAAGAAAAAAGGACCGCTCACTGAAAAGGAATGGGTCATCATGAAAACCCATCCTGAAATTGGCGCACGGATCGTGAGCGAGGTGCCGGGTCTTGAAAGGATCGCGCCGCTGATCAACGCGCACCACGAGCGTATGGACGGAAAAGGTTACCCGCATGGTTTATGTGGAGAGGAAATTCCGCTGGGTGCGCGGATCCTGGCCGTTACCGACGCGTACACAACCATGACCGACGGACGACCTTATCAGAAAAAATGCAGCCATGAAGAAGCGCTGCAGGAATTGCTGGATAACAGCGGGAGTGCTTTTGACCCTGAAGTAGTGCAATTATTCATAAATTTATTCAATGAAAAAGGAACACCGGATTAATCCTCTATTTGCCTGTGTATAGGCATACCAGTTCTTCGCTGAAGGGGGAAATTCCGAAATGGATGGCCGTAGACTTGGGCCATCCATTTTCTTACATTTATTTTAATTGTGTTATTACCTGATGCGCAGCTGCCTGCGTAATTGGGGGATGTTCTGCCTGGCGGCTTCACGGCCGGCTTCGGTTACCTGGGGGACATCCTTGAACCCCCAGGACGTGTATTGCGATACATTGGGATGGATGTAGCAATTTGAGGCATCCTCGTTGGGCAGGGCAGCCCGTGATTGCATGATGTACAGCATCGATAACATGATCTCGAAGGTATTCTCGGGTTTCTTGGTGTTTGGACCGCGATGTGAAACATCACTTGAGATCACGTATTGAGCGCCCATAGCCCTTACCTGGTCAACCGGTAGGTTATCCACGATGCCACCGTCCACCAGCAGGCGGCCGTCGATCTCAACGGGCGAAAACAAGCCGGGGATGGCAGCGCTGGCGCGCACGGCTGGGGCTAGTGGACCCTGGTCGAGCACGACCCTGGCACCGGTGTGAATATCACAAGCCACTGCGGAGAAGGGGATTTTCAGATCTTTGAATTCAATATCACCGATCTGTTTGCGCAGGAAATCCTCCATTGGTTGTGTGTCAAATATTGAGAGCGTATTCCTTATCGAGAATTTGAGCAGCGTTGGCCAGTTCATGGTTTTGAAAAGGTTCTCGATCTCGCTCAATGGAACACCTGCGCAATAAGCCGCTCCCACAAGCGCGCCGGCGCTGGTACCCGCTACCATCTGGGGGTGGATGCCATTTTCCTCAAGCACCTGCAGCACGCCCACGTGCGCCGCGCCAAAGGTGGCGCCACCGCTCAGCGCCAGACCGATCTTCCTTTTTGGCAGTAAACTGCCAATTTTGTCGTAAAGATTCCGAATGTTTTTCATGTTGTAATAGTATACGCAGGAAATCAGAATTCTTCTCGCACCCACTGCATTCTGAAAATTATTATTTTATTACCTGGCGAAACAGGTCATTGACCAGTCGCGATTGGTCTTTTATCGTGACCTGGTAAACCACGGCATCCGGCCAGCGTGCGAGTGCGGCATCCAGCAGGGAAGGCCGGATGGTTACCAGCGCCACCAGGAAGCGGTGTGAATCGATCGCAGCAAATCCGTTTGTCAATCCTTCGCCGTGGTTGAACTCAAGCGGTCCCAACTCGTCAACAAATAGGATATCGCACGGGACGGCGTTGGCGAGCAGCTGGTTGCCCCAAGTAAGGCTGGTACTGTCAAAACGCCAGTGCAAGCCGGTTGGTTCCGGGATTCCATTTTCAACAGGCACAGCCAGGCGCTTGCGCTCACCAGTCCCGGCATCCATCAGGTCAATGGCGATTTTTTCACCATTTACCTCAACGGGTGGGCTGAGCACCCCGCATGAGCGCACGGTAAGCGAGTTCAATTTTTCAAGCAACCTGATCAGGGCAGTGGTTTTGCCGCTGCCCTTCTGCGCGCTCAACAGTATGATCTTGGCCATCGCGGGTTAACCTCCAAGTCGTTCCATCGATTTGACGACGCGCAGACCATCAATGTGCACCACCTGCACATGGGTACCATAGGTAAGGCTGAGTTTTTCTTCAGTGAAGACCTCGTCCATTGAGCCGGTATCCAGGACCTGGCCAGCGCGCATTAAAACCAGTTTATCGGCGACCAGGGCAGCGGCTTCAGGGTCGTGGGTGCTGAATATGATCGTTGTGCCAGCGCTGCGCAGTCGGTCCATGATTTGCAGGGTTACGTTGCGGTTGGAAAGATCCAGGTGTGAGGTCGGTTCATCCAACAGCAATACGCGCGGTTGTTGGCACAGGGCTCTGGCGAGCAGCACCAGCTGCAGTTCGCCGCCGCTCAGCGCTGGTATGGAGCGGTTCTCAAGATGGCTGATGCCTACGTCCCTCAATGCCTGGCGAGCGATAGCGGTATCCTGTTTGCCGGGTAGTTCCAACGGGCCCAGGTAAGGAGCACGCCCCAGGGTGACGTACTCCAAAACGCTGTACTCAAAGGGAATATATTCCGATTGCGGTACAAGCCCGATGTTCTGGCTGAGTTCGTGACGCGAGTAACCGCTGATGGGTTTGCCGAGAAGAAGAATGGATCCGTTGAGCGGCTGTTTGAGCCCGAGGAGCAGGTGTAACAACGTGGTTTTACCGGCGCCGTTGGGTCCGAGGATGGCAGTGACGGTTCGCGGGAGAATCTCAAAAGATACCTTGTTGACAGCTGCGTTTGCCGATGGGCTGTACGAGAAGGTGAGTTCTTCAACGTTCAGAATAGGATTGCTCATCGCGCGATCCTCATGGAACGCGAGGTCATCATCACCAGGAAGACGGCAGCGCCAATGAGTGAGGTGATGATTCCGAGTGGGATTTCGCCGGTGGTCAGCACCCTGGCAAGGTTGTCGCAGACAATGCCGAAGACCGCGCCGAGTGACATGCTGACAGGGATGAAAGAGGCAGCGTTTGCGCCGGCGATGCGGCGCGCGATGTGGGGGATGATCAACCCGATCCAGCCCACAATGCCGGCTACGGAGACCACGACGGCGGTGATGGCCACGCTCGCCGCCAGCAGCAGTGTTCGTTCGCGGCCTACAGCCACACCCAGCGAGAAGGCGGTCTCATCACTCAACGAGAGCAGGTTCAGGCGCCAGCGCATCAGGTAAATGATGATCAACCCGACAACAACCACTGGCAGGATGTACCACAGGTCAGACCAGGTAACCGACCAGAGACCGCCGAGCAGCCAGAACACGATCTCAGGCAGTTGCGAGGTCGGATCAGCCATGTATTTCAGGATGCCGAGTCCGGCTGAGAATAAGGCGGAGACAGCAATGCCAGAGAGCACCAGGCGCAGCACCCAGCCGCCAAAGCGGATGCGCCTGGCGATGAAGTAGGAAAGCACCAGGCCAACGACCGCAAAGCTCGCCGCGCTCAATTCCACAACCAGGGGGGATGTGGAAAGGAAGAGAATACTTAACGCGGCTCCAAAACCGGCGCCCTGGGTGACCCCCAAAAAACCGGGTTCGACCAGCGGGTTGCGGAAGAGCATCTGCATCACCCCGCCAGCGGTGGCCAGTGACATACCCAGCAGGGCGGAGGTAATGAGCCGCGGCAGCCTGAGGTTGAAAACCAGGTTCTGTCCCAGCTGGTCGTTCAACAAGACGGAAAACGGCATAAACAGCGGTTTGGGGTACCTGCCAATGAACAGGGAGACCGCCAGGATGATCAGAGGGGCAAGTACCAACAGGAGCGTGATGAAAGTCTTGTTGTTTTTCAAGGGTACTCTTTATTTCAGGTGGATTTACATCCACCGAATAATTGCCTAAAAGTCACCTTTGACCAACGGCAGGATGTTCTGTTCCACTGCGGATTCGCTCAACCCGTAGAAATCAGTGTAAAAAGCCAGGATCTCTTGATTCATTTTCAGCGTTTCAAACCGCTCCGGTTGCAGCTTGGTAGCGAGCCAGGCCAGGCCCAGCGTCCAGCGGGTATCAGGCTGGTCCCAGCTCTGAAAGTCCAGCGGGAAGGCATGGAGTTTCCCGTTTTTCACCGCGTCCAGCTGCTGCCAGTTCTCGTCAGCTTCCAGGCGGTCGACTGTTTCCATGGCCTTGCCGCTGTAATCTATGACGATGACGACCTGGGGGTTCCAGGCAGCGATCTGCTCAAGGGTGATGACCGTCCAGCCTTCTCCCATCACATCCCTCCACACCGGCTCGCCACCAGCCATTTCTACCAGTTGGGTCTGCAGGTAACTGCCAGTGGGTACCTTGAAGGCAACCTCTCCGCCTTTGTTAGAATGCTGCAGCAGCAAGACCGATGGTTTTTCTGCTGCGGGAATGGTGCTGGTTACATCTGTTATTTTTGTGCGCGCCTGATCGTACAGTTGTACCAGCTGCTCCGCGCGCTGCGGGTTGCCGAAAACGGCGCCGAGAGTGCGGATATCGTTATTGATGGCTTCGGGGGTTTCCAGGTCCAGGTAGATCACTTTTATCCCGAGCAATTCCACCTGGTCACCCAGTTGTTCTTTTAGATAGGATTTCATCATCACCAGGTCAGGGTTTACCGGGGCGATCTGTTCAGGGCCGGCATCGGTATCCAGAACGGTCATATTGCGGCTCTGCGGGAAAGCAGTGTAGATGAAATCCAGACCTGTCTGTGAGCGCAGCTCATACCCGATGACCCTTTCAGGCGCTTCAGGAAAGAGGAAAGCTGCGTCGAGAAGCATAAAAGCTGCTCTACCCACGATCATAATGCGTGTGGGATATTGATCGAACTCCACTGTGCGTCCAAGTGCATCTGTGACGGTGATCTTTTCGGACACTGGTGCCTCGGTGAGGGCTTCAGTATTGACGACCAGCGGAGCTTCAGTCGCAACGGATTCAGTGACAACAGGCGCAGAAGTCGGTGCTGGTGCGGCGCAGGAAGCCAGCAGGCTTCCGAGTGTAAAAACAATGGTCATGAATTTGACGGAGCTTTTCATTGTTCACCTCTTTGTGACAGGAATGTGGGAATTTGCGGTTTAAACCAGATCAACCAATCCACCATCGATTGGATCTGTGAGTATCGGAAACTTGCGGTCAGGTGGGCGAAGTTGTCAGCCAACGGCAACGCCTCCGTTGTATCCGCCATATCGCGCTGCCATGAGCGGCAGATTTCAATCTGTCGTTCAACGAGCTTTTCCAATACTTCTGGCTGATAACTGGAAATGAAATACAAGCGAACGAGAAAATCATGGCGGAAATCACGGGGATGTTCCACTGGTTCGCGCAGCCAACGTCTGAACTCCTGTTCCCCCTGTGCTGTCAGGGAGTACTGTGTTCTTGCCGGGCGCTGTTCACTTGCCTGCAGACGCCCACTGATGAGGCCGCGCCTTTCGAGCTTTTCAAGTTGGGCGTACATGTTTGAGATCTTCACACCCCAAACCATGCCAACACTGTTTGATTCAGAAAATTTCTTGTGCAGTTCGTAGCCGTGACTGGGCCCAGCCAACAGGAATCCCAGCAGGGCGTATTCAGAAGCGGTGAGTGGTTGTAGGTCCTGATAGTTCATCATATGAATATTCAATCATTGAATAACAGACATCATATCATATGGATTTGTTCGTGTCAATAAAAAGGGGATATAATTTGGATTACCATAATATGAATAGGGAAAGGATAAAAAAATGGCAACTCAAAATATTGATCTGGCACAATTATTCGGCAGCGTAGTCTCAACGCTTGACCAGAATAAGACCGCATTGAACCAGGCGGATACCTACAATCATAACCATGGTGATAACATGGTCGAGATTTTCGAGGTAGTCACCCAGGCAATGAAGGCGAAAAGCAACGCTACACCGGCTGAACAACTGGCATACGCCAGCCAGCTGCTCCAGGCCAAGAGCCAGAGCGGTTCTGCAAAACTTTACGCCCAGGGGCTGCAAGACGCATCCGCCAAACTTGGCGGCAAAAAGACTGTCACGCCCAACAGCGCAGTGACCTTGCTGCAGGCGTTGATGGGGACGCAGAAGAAGGTATCCCCGCAGACGCTGCAAACACAGGCCAGGAAAACCTACACACAGCAGCCATCCAGTCAGCAAGCGGGTGGGGACCTCTTAGGTTCACTGCTTGGCGGGTTGACCGGCACACAACAGGCACCTTCCAGTGCCGGCGCGGGTGGTGACCTTTTAGGGTCGCTGCTCGGCGGGTTAACCGGGGCACCGCAAGGTGCGCAGTCCAGCGCTCCGGCAGGCGGGGACTTGTTGGGTTCGCTTCTCGGTGGGCTCACAGGTGCCACAGGTTCCGGTGCTTCACAATCCGGCAAGATCGACATCTCCAAATTGCTGAAAGCGGGCATGACCTACATGCAGGCCAAACAATCCGGCAGCAGCGATATCAACGCCCTGTTGAGCGCTGTGATGGCCGGAAGCCGTATGGGCACCCAGGATTACCGCACCCAATCCGGCACGCTGGTGGCGAACTCCCTGCTGAAGGCGCTCGCCCAGATGAGCAGGTAATCGCTCGTAGTTTTTACAAGTTTGCCGGTTCAACCTGGCACTCTACTTCCCGGAAGCAACCCGCTTCCGGGAATTTTTTTGCGAACGACAAAGCGTTTATAATTGTCCCGGTTGACCAAATCGCAATTTCAAATAGAATGGCAAGCTTTTTCGCCTGGAGCATGAATGATCTTGCATCAGCACACACCGGTAGAAGCAAAAGATGCGCAGAAGGATCACCTGTGGCCGCAGATCTCATCGCTGCCCTACTTCCGCGGGCTGCTGCGGGCGGTTGAAGCGCGCTTTTACGAGAACATTGTAATACCGGCTCCCACGCTTGACCTGGGCTGCGGTGATGGGCATTTTGCTTCGCTGGCATTTGATCGCAAGATCGAAGTAGGTCTGGACCCGTGGGAAAAACCTTTGCGTGAAGCTGAAGCACGGGGTGCGTACGATAAAGTTGTCTTGAGCAAAGCCAGCGACATCCCCTATCCTGATGCGCATTTTGCCAGCGCTGTGAGCAATTCCGTGCTGGAGCACATCCCGGAACTGGAACCAGTACTTTTAGAACTTGCAAGGGTGTTGCGCCCAGGCTCTTTATTCATCTTTTGCGTCCCGAATGACCGTTTCCTGGGTACGCTTTCCATCGCTCGCTTTTTTGACCGTCTGCATATGCGCTTTTTAGGTAACCTGTATCGGCGTTTCTTCAACCGCATTTCGCGCCATCACCATTGTGATGATTCGCAGACCTGGCAAGAGCGCCTGGAGCGCACAGGTTTTGAAGTTGTTGACCACTGGCATTATTTTTCACCGCGCGCACTGCGGGTTCTTGAGTGGGGGCATTATTTAGGGGTGCCATCGCTGCTCACTCGGATCCTGCTTGGCAGGTGGATCATCGCGCCGTGGAGATGGAGCCTATCTTTCACTCGTTTGATCACCCGGCCTGTTTACTATGAAGGCGCAGTGCAAGAGCAAGGCGTGTATACTTTTTACATCACAAGAAGGAAATAATTCGGCGATTAAGCGATGGATGAACCCAGCCTTCTGGATTACCTGAAAGAAAGACTGAACCTGCGCCACCTGCTCAAAGGTGAAAAGACCTCTCTGGATGTGCCAGCGGCGCCCGCTGCAGCGCCTGAAATACTCGCGGAGCGCAGGTTCTCCCTGGTGACGCTGCCGTGGCGTTCATTGTTGGCGCTGATGCTGGCACTTGTGGGGCAAAGGTACTTTGAGCCGGGGGTGGCGCAACCCAGGCTGGGCATTGGTTTTTACCTGGTTGCGGTAGGGCTGCTCATTGCGGCTTTGATAAAGCGGGAATGGTCACAACAGCCTTTACGGCCTACGAACGGAACGCAGGTAACCACCAACTTTCGCAAAACGCCCCTGATCATTCTCATTCCCCTGCTGGCCATCACTTTTTTCTCCTTCAGCGGAAATCGTTTCACCACGCTGAGCCTGGTATTGTGGGCAGCCACCTTTATCACTGCCTTGTGGGCATTCTGGCAGCGCTACGATGAGAGCGGCGTTTTGTCCCGGTTAAGAAATGGCGCGGCGGCATTCCTGCAAGGCGGGAAGTTCCACCTGCACTTGAACTGGTGGCACCTGCTGGTGCTGTGTGTTTTTATCATCAGTGCCTGGTTCCACCTGAGCCAGCTCAACGCCGTACCACTGGAAATGACCAGCGATCACGCTGAAAAGCTCCTGGATATAAATGAAGTATTGAACGGCAATCCCTCGATATTCTTCGCGCGCAACTCAGGCCGTGAACCGCTGCAGTTCTACCTCAGCGCTGCCCTGGTGAAGTACCTTGGTTTACCCCTGGGTTTTACTATGCTCAAGCTGGGCATGGCGCTCGCTTTCTTACTCTCACTTTACTATGTGTACCGCCTGGGAGAGGAGGTGGGTTCGCGCTGGACCGGGCTGTTGGCCATGCTGCTGGTGGGCTTCGCTTCGTGGACCAATATCCTCGCACGATCGGGTATGCGCCTGGTGCTGACGCCGGTCTTTGTGGCACCGGTGCTTTTTTACCTGCTGCGCGGGTTGCGTCAGTCGCGGCGCAATGACCTTCTGCTGGCGGGTGTCTTCCTCGGTTTTGGATTGTTGGGATACTCTGCCTTCCGTATCATGCCATTGGTGATCCTGCTGTGTTTTTTGGTTTATGCACTGTATCAAAAAAAACAGAATCAGGCGGAAGGTCTCGCTGCCGGGTTGGCTGTGTTGATCTTGTTGACACTTGTAATTGTTTTGCCGCTGCTGCGTTTTGCTTTTCAATATCCAGAGCTAATTGCCATACGCACGGTCACGCGAATGACAGGTGCGGAACAGGCTATCGCCGGTCCGGTGGTGCTGGTCTTCCTGCGTAACTTTTGGAATGCCATCCTGATGCCGTTCTGGCGCGATGGCAACACCTGGGTGATCTCAGTACCCGGGCGGCCGGCACTCGACCTTGTTTCGGCTGGACTGTACCTGCTGGGTGTGGTCATTCTTATTTTTGGTTGGCTCAGGCAGCGTGCCTGGCAGTACCTGGTGCTTTTGCTAACGATTCCGGTGCTGATGCTGCCCTCAATGCTTGCCCTGGCCTTTCCAATTGAAAATCCTTCGCTCAGCCGTGCCGGCGGTGCGGTGATTCCCATCCTGCTCACCGCAGCCATTGCACTGGAAAGCCTGCTGGAAAGCTTGTGGCGGGCGGCGAAGGGCTGGAGCGGTAGGGCGCTGGTGATGCTGCTTGGGGCAGGGCTCTTACTCATATCTGCTCTACAGAATTATGACCTGGTTTTCCGTCAGTATCGGCTGCAGTATCAAAACGCAACCTGGAATTCATCCCAGATGGGAAACATAGCACGCGCTTACATTGATTCAATTGGTGACCCTCAAAGTGTTTATGTTGTGGCAGTGGCGCACTGGGTGGATACGCGGTTGGTGGCAATGAACGCGGGGTACACGGACCGCGATTACGCCATTTGGGCGGATGACCTGGATCTCACGCTGGAGCAAACCGGAGCCAAACTGTTTTTTGTGAAAGCTGATGATGTGACCGGGATGGACCGTTTGTCTCAGCTCTATCCTGATGGATTCAGCGAATATCACCAGGGACTGGCCGAGGGGCGTGATTTTTACACTTACCTGGTGCCGCCGTCAACGACCGGGAATTTTAAGAAATAATCTAGCGTTTCAGATGTACGTAATACTGATACCTGTCACCGCGGTAAAGGATCTTAACGTATTCCACCGGTCTGCGTTCCTGTGAGAATAGCACACGCTCATTGAGCAGCAGAGGGGCGCCGGTGGCGATCTCCAGCAGGGCGGCTTCCTCCGGCGTGGCCAGGGTCACCTCCAGGGTTTCATCCGCCTCGGTAGGGATGATGTGGAATTTTTCAGTGAGGATGCGGTAGAGCGACCCTGCCGCTTCCATTTCTGACATGGTGATCTCTTCTCCGGCAGCCAGCGCCAGGTAGGAGGTCTGCAAACCAATGGGAATGCCATCGCCCAGGCGGATGCGCTCGATGCGATACACAGTGCTGCCCGAGGGCAGCTCCAGGCGCTGCAGTACACGGAGCGGCGGTTCTACGCGGGCGAGGCTGCGGATGATCTGGCCGGGTTCCATGCCGCGTTTTACCAGGTCTTCTGAGAAGCTGGTCAGGTCCATCCAACCTTTTTGCAGTTTCTGCGGAGAGACAAAGGTCCCGCGGCCGTGTTCACGGTACAGGTATCCCTGCTGCACCAGAGAATTAATGGCTTCGCGGATGGTGGTGCGGCTGATATTGTAGAGCACCTCCAACTGGCGCTCAGAGGGGATGGGGGAGCGCGGCTCCCATTCGCCATCTTCTATGTTTTGACGTAAAATAGAAGCAAGTTGAGAGTATTTGGGCACCGCGGTATATGGATCGATGGTTCTTGACATAAGTTTTTAAAGTGGTATGATTATTTTGTAACTGGTAGTGACCACATTACCAGTTACATTATCCGACATTTTTATTGATAAGTCAAGTGTGGAGTATCAGGATCCATGAGCCAGTTCTCAGAAAATGACATCCACGAAATCGTAAAAAGGGTGGTGCGCCAGACGCTTGGCGTGGAATCCAGTCCTCCCAACTCCCAGGTTGACACACAAAAATCATTATCGCCGATCCAGTCGTCTGCGGGCGAAACTGCCCCTGCCGCGCAAGCCCGACGCGTGGTGGCCATCGGTACGGACCACGGCGGTGTGGAATTGAAGAAGCTCCTGATCAAAGAACTGGCGGACGCGGGTTACGAAGTTGTGGATTGCGGCACGAACACGAACGACCCCGTGGATTACCCGGATATTGCGCTGGCGGTCGCCATGTTGGTGGCGCAGGGAAAAGCCTGGCGCGGGGTGGTGATCGACGGGGCGGGCATCGGCTCGTGCATGGCTGCCAACAAGGTGCCGGGGGTACGGGCAGCCTTATGCTATGATTATGCTACCGCGGTGAACAGCCGCGAGCACAATGATGCCAACGTGCTCACGCTCGGTGCCGGTCTCATCGGGGTCAACCTGGCCAAACAAATCCTTAAAACCTGGCTGACCACTGAATTCGGCGGCGGCAGGCACGCCAAGCGCGTGGATAAGATCATGGAAATTGAGAAGAAGCGCCTCGATGACGGGAAGGTAACATGACACCTGACATGAAAACAGTTGAAACCCTGGTGGAGATCATCACCCGTGAGGTGCTGCTGGCGATGGTTGAACAGGAGGAAAAAACCAAGAATCCTCCCGGTGCGACCTGCGTGGTGGAGGTTGCAGATGGGGTAAAGGTGAAGACCTGTTTTGACAATGCCGGGCATGTCGTCAGCGCCGGCGCAGAACGCCTCACTTCCACAGTCGGTGTTATCCCCCAGGATCATTCACTGGCGGGTATGATCGACCACACACTGCTTAAACCGGATGCTACCAGCGATAAGATCGCCCAATTATGCTTCGAGGCAAAAAAATATCACTTCGCTTCCGTTTGCGTCAATCCCACTCACGTGAAATTGTGTGCCGACCTGCTCAAGGGGTCTGATGTGAAGGTTTGCACGGTCATTGGCTTTCCCCTGGGAGCGACCTCAACTGAGGTCAAGGCATTTGAGACGCGTAACGCGCTGGAAAACGGCGCGACCGAGATCGACATGGTGCTCAATATTGGCGCGCTGAAGGCTGGTGAAACCGACCTGGTCGCGAAGGATATCCGCGGAGTGGTGGAGGTGGCGCACGCGGCAAACGCGTTGGTGAAGGTGATCATCGAGACCGCGCTGCTCAGCGATGAAGAAAAAGTAGTGGCCTGCCTGCTGGCCAAGGAAGCCGGTGCTGATTACGTGAAAACCTCGACCGGATTCTCAGGCGGCGGTGCTACCGTGCATGATATCGCGCTGATGCGCCGCACGGTCGGCCCCGACCTTGGCGTGAAAGCCTCAGGCGGCATACACACCCATGAAGAGGCTGAAGCCCTGGTGGCGGCGGGTGCCACCCGCATTGGCGCCAGCGCCGGGGTGAAGATCATCCGGGCAGACCAGGTTGAAGCCAAACCACAGCCGGCGGCAGCGCAGGCGAAAGCCTATTAGGAGGAATCTATGCTCATTGCCAGAGTGATCGGGACGACCGTCTCGACTGTGAAGGACGAAAAACTTACCGGGCGCAAGCTGCTCGTTGTTCGCCAGACGGACGAGCACGGTGAGGCGGTGGGAAAACCTTACGTGGCCGTTGATACCGTTGATGCCGGGGTGGGCGACCTGGTACTGACCGCGGCGGGTTCAAGCGCGCGCCAGACTTCGATCACCAAAGATACCCCGGTGGACGCGGTGATCATGGCAATGATCGATTCACTGGAAGTTGACGGAAAGGTCACCTTCCGCAAGAGCTAAGGGAAAAATGCCGGATTTCGATCAGGATCTCCTCTCAATTCAGGAAGCGCGCGATCTCGCTAACAAGGCGTTCGCTGCCTGGAAGGTGTGGGCTAAAGCTTCTCAGCAGGATGTGGACCGTGTCTGCGCGGCTATGTCTGCGGCTGCTTACAACGCCGCCGACCGCCTGGGGCAGCTGGCTCACGAGGAGACCGGTTTCGGTGTACCTGCCCATAAGCGATTAAAGAACGAATTTGCCGCGCGAAATGTATGGGAGAGCATCAAGGATATTAAGACCGCCGGTGTGATCCACCATGATCCCGAGAGACGCATTTACCAGATCGCCTGGCCGATGGGGGTGGTCGCTGGGTTAACTCCCAGCACCAATCCGACTTCGACAGTGATCTACAAGATACTCATTGCGGTCAAGGCGCGTGATGCCATCGTCATCGCTCCGCACCCCGCCGCGGCACGCTGCAGTTACGAGGCAGCGGCGTTGATGGCGAAGGCTGCCGAAGAGAACGGCGCTCCGCCCGGGTTGATCTCCTGCATGCAGCACGTCAGCCTGGCGGGCACACAGGAATTGATGAGTCACAAGTACACGGCGCTCATCCTGGCTACCGGTGGCACGCCCATGGTGCGCGCGGCGCACTCCACCGGCAAGCCGGCTTACGGCGTGGGACCGGGCAACGTGCCCGCCTACGTTGACAGATCCGCCGACCTGGAAAAGGCCGCCCGCTACATCACCGCCAGCAAGGCGTTCGATTGTTCCACCATTTGCGCCACAGAACAGTCAGTGGTGGTGGATAGACCGGTGGCGCGTGCTTTACAGCGGTTGATGGAGCAGGAAGGTGCTTACTTCACCAATGAAGTGCAGACCAGCCTGTTGCGAAAATTGCTCTTCACCTCAGAAGGCGCCATGGTCACCTCCACGGTGGGTAAACCGGCGCAGTACCTGGCGGCGTTGGCCGGGTTTGATGTGCCCCCCGGTACCCGGGTTCTGGTAACCGGACTGAACCATGTGGGCAGGGAGGAGCCGCTTTCGCGCGAAAAACTCACCACCGTCCTCGGCTGGTACGAGGAGGAAGGCTGGGAGGCGGGCTGTGAGCGTTGCATTGAACTGATCCAGTTTGGCGGTCGGGGGCACAGCCTGGTGATCCACGCTACGGATGAAAAGGTTATCATGGCGTTCGGGCTGGAAAAACCGGTCTTCCGCATCGCGGTGAACACCATGGCAACGCTAGGGGCTATTGGTCTCACCACAGGTGTGTTCCCCTCTTTAACCCTTGGCGCGGGCGGGGTGGGAGGTTCGATCACGGGTGATAACGTCACCACCTATCACCTGTTCAATGTGAAACGCCTCGCTTACGAAATTACATCACCTCCGCCTGCTGCGCTCTCAGCCGGTCCTGCTCTACAGGGGGCAAGCGCCCATGAGATCGAACAGGTTGTGCGGAGTGTGGTGCAGGAAATACTGACATTAAAAACCTAAAACAGGATAGAGAAAGGATGTAGAAATGGCATTTGATACAGCATTGATCGCGTTAGGAATGGTCGAGACTAAGGGTCTGGTTGGGGCAGTGGAGGCCGCCGATGCCATGGTCAAAGCAGCGAACGTTGTTTTGATCGGATCGGAGTACCTTGGTGGTGGTTACGTGACCGTAATGGTGCGCGGGGATGTAGGCGCGGTTAAAGCGGCTACTGATGCCGGCGCGGCCGCGGCCAAGCGTGTGGGTGAACTGGTGTCAGTTCATGTTATCCCGCGCCCGCACCAGGATATTGAAATGATCCTGCCTCAGAATTCAAAGGGCAGCATCAGCGGACGCAGCACAGAAGCCAAGAAGTAACTCGGGCTTAAAACATCACAGCAGAAAACCAGGGAGCTGAGTTTGCTAACCCGAAAGGTTAGCTTTCGTGAGTGGGAGCGGGCATTCATCAATTTCTGCATGTCAGCGTTTCTCCCGGGCATTGCGTAGAAGGTGGAGGATGAAACTTGCCTCCCTGCCTGCTTTTGCCCCCCAGCCAAAATGTGTAGCCTGGCGGGTGTTGCGCTGGATCGCTTCTGTGATTTGACCTAAGGAGTATTGATGGCAGAGGATTTTTCATTACGCTGTTATTGTTTTATTGACCGCATGCAGGCGCAGTATGCCGCTTTTGTGGGCACCATCACCCAGGGTGACCTGCCGGTGGAGGGGATGGCGGCGCTGTACGTTGAAATGGCGCCCGGCAACGAGGTCTTCCGCGTGGTGGATATCGCGGTGAAGGCTACCGAAGCGAAACCCGGCGCGCAGATCGTGGAACGCGAATTCGGCATGTTTGAAGTGCACTCGCTCAACCAGGCAGCAGTGATCGAAGCCGGGCAGGTAGTGCTGGACAGGCTGGGATTGCGGAAGGAAGACCGCATCAAACCTGAGGTGGTCTCCACGCAGGTGATCACGCGTATTGATCCTTATCAGTCGCAGCTCATTAACCGCTTCAGGCGTGGAAGCATGCTGGTACCAGGGGAAACGATGCTTGTTCTGGAATGTGCTCCGGCTGCTTACATTAACTATGCTGTTAATGAAGCAGAAAAGCAGGCCAATATTAAGGTCATCCACGTTTCTTCGGTTGGGCGTTTCGGCAGGATGTGGCTCAGCGGCAGCGAAGCCGAGATCATCAATGCACGGAACGCGGCTACCAGTGCACTGGAAAGCCTTGAAGGCATCAAAGGGTAGCGTGGAATAACGGAGAGCAGGAGCGATTTATGCCGAAAAAATTTTATACGGAACGTGATATTGAAGATATGGCTGCCCGCGGTGAGATGACGCTGGAAGTGACCGAGAATGTGGTGTTGACGGAACTGGCGTTCGAGAAGGCTGCGCGGCTGGGAGTGAAGCTGCAGCAGGTGCATCAGCTTCCGCCTGCTGCGCCGGTGAGGCCGTACCTTTCGCAGCCGGTGACCGCTTGCCCTCAATGCAGCACCCCGGAACCGGGGCACGAGACTGACCTGAAACAACGCATCCGCGACACGGTAAAAGCCAGGCTCGGTACCCAGGTGGACCCGGTGCTGCTTGAAACCATCATCACCCGGGTTTTGAACAACGTGGGAATCAAGTAGACAATGCTTTTCGGCCGCGTACACGGAACGGCTGTCTGCACGGTCAAGATCCCGGGCACAGAGGGGTTGAAACTGCTGGTGGTACAGCCGCTCAACCGCAAGTTAGAGCCGCTCGGCACGCTGCAGGTGGCGGTTGATGTGGTGCAGGCTGGGCCGGGAGACCTGTGCGTGATGGTGCGCTCACGGGAGGCCGCGCTGGCAATGCCGGAGATCAAATTTGTGCCGGTGGACCTGGCGTTAGTGGGCATTGTGGATGAGCTCAATGTGATGCCCGATGGTTCATACGACCTGGTGATGAGAAAAGGCACCAGCAATTATTCATAGGCAGCTTATGATACTGGCAAAGGTCGTTGGCACGGTCGTTACCACCATCAGCCACCCGCATTACAAGAACCGCCGGCTGCTGGTGGTGCAGCCGCTGGTCACGGAGGGGGAGAACACGGAAGAGGATTTTATCGCCATTGATAACACCCACGCCGGCATCGGTGATACGGTGCTCATCAATCGTGAGGGCAGCGGTGCCCGGCAGGTGCTCAATAATCCGGATGCCTGCATCATCTCGGTGATCGTGGGTATCGTGGATTCAGTGACCATCACCTGAACATTACACCAAACACTACAGGAGAATTGACATGCGTGTGCTGATCGTAGGCGGGACCGGTCTGCTGGGCTATCACGCCACACTGGAATTGCTCGCGCGCGGGCACAACGTGAGCCTGCTGGCGCTACCGCCGCTGCCGGCTGCGGGGCTCTTTCCGGAGGGCGTCTCAATTTTGCTGCAGGACCTCAACACAATTGATGACAAAGGATTGGCCGATTTACTTTCTGGCGCGGATGGTGTGGTATTTGCCGCTGGAGTGGACGACCGGGTAACTCCAAAAGCACCTGCTTATCCCTACTTCCATGAACATAACGTGGAAGTAACGCGGCGCCTGGCGGGGCTCTGCCGGCAGTCCGGCGTGAAACGCTTCGTGATACTTGGATCATATTTTGCCTATTTTCATCGACTGTGGCCACACATGGAATTGACCCGCCACCATCCCTACATTCGCAGCCGCGTGGAGCAGACGCGCGAAGCGCAGGCAGCCGGCGGGGACGAGCTGGCGGTCATCACACTGGAACTGCCATATATTTTTGGCACCATGCCGGGCAGAAAGCCGTTGTGGGTGCCATTGATCCGTTACGCTGTCTCGCGCATGCCGCTCTTCTACCCGCGCGGCGGCACCACCTGTGTTACCGTCAAACAGGTTGCCCAGGCAATTGCCGGGGCGGTTGAAAAAGGGGAAGCCGACGCCTGTTACCCGATCGGCGGGGAGAACCTCACCTGGGTGCAGCTGCTCAACCGCATCACCCGCCTGGCCGGGAAGCCAAAACGCGTCATTACCCTTCCTGATGGACTGGTCAGGGCAGGGGCTGCATTTTTGAAGGCCTTTCACCGCCTGCAGGGGGTTGAAAGCGGCCTGGATCCAGTGCAGTTCATCAACCTGCAGACGGCACAAACCTTCATCGATCCCGCCATCTCACAATCCGCGTTGGGGTATGAATCCGGTGGACTGGAGGAAGCGTTGTTAGAGACGGTAAGGGTGAGTAAAAAATAACAGGATCCCATCGGGATCCTGCTGCAATATTACGAGACTTACTACTTTTTGTAAGTATCCGCCAGGTACTGTATTAATATATTTTTCTCTGCATCCGTGAGGTCAGCACCACGGTTGACCATCCTGGTTACGATGACGTCCCATTCCTCCGCAGTGCCGGTGTGCGTGGTCACTTTATCCAGGGAGTGGCAGGTAACGCAGCGGGATTCCAGCAGTTCTCTGCCTTCAACGGTGGGTGCCGCTGGTGTTGGCTGTTGCAGCGCAGGCGCTTCGGTTTGCTGCTCTGCGGCAGGGGCAGAAGGTTCAACCGGCGCTTCTGTGGGAGCTGTGGTCGCTTGTTCTGCGGGGGCTTCAACCGGGGCGGTGGGCTCAGCTTTCGCACAGGCGCTGAGTACAATAAGTAGAAACACCATTAATCCATAGATGAGGATATTTTTTTTCATCACATCACTCCGCACTGTCATCGATCGGCTTGCGGATGGTAATGGTAAAAGCCAGCAGGATCACACCCAACGCAACCGGGATGTACCAGAACGGTGCATAAGTTTCCACAAACGCTGCATCCTGAACGACCTGCCAGGTGATTATGTAAAACTCGTTGTATGCCAGGAGTCCGACCAGCATCAACAGGACAGAAACCACTACCAGGACCCAACTGCGAACGGTGTAAGGCGGGGTGCCTTTTGGCTGCTGCGGCAGCGGTGAGCCCTTTGACCTGCCTTTAACCTTACGCCGCTTGAGTGCCAGTTCGCGTTCAAAACGTTTTTTCTGCCCCCTGAGCATGGCGATGCGCAGGTAAAATATCGCGATGGCGACAACGACGACGATCAGCTCCGTCGAAATTTTGTTCATTTCTTGCGCTCCAATCTGTTTTTGATGATCCTTTTAAAGTCCTGCTTGGTGGGTGGTAAACCTATCCCTCTTTCATGATAGTTGCCTTTAGGGGTCACCTCGCCGAAACTGGTACGGTTGGATTGGTCCACATCATCTTTGCGAACCAGCACGAACATGTTGGAATTGTAGAACCTGACCATGGCGAAGCGGCGTTCAGGCCTGGGCACAAGCCCAACGAAGTAAACATCACCATCTTCCCTTGGCGAAGGCATGGTGATGATGATCAATTGAGTTTTCGGATTAATTTCTTCTTTTTCAAACGTCAACCCAGCCGCTGAAACACGTTTTCCCTCCGGCAATCTATCACCGACGTGATCCCAGTAGAATTTTAAAAACTTGACCCCGTCCTTGTCGAGGTACTTCACAAAGCCATCCGTCTGGCTGTGAAAGAGGGCAGGCATAGCATCGAAGACGAAATTCCACTGATGGCTTTTCTTTTTATCCATTTGAATTATCCTTTTGTTGCGCGGTTCCGTTTGCCCTTGCGCGTTTTTCAGAATGATTGAAACGGTGGATGAATTCGGCAAATGTTGCAGCGGGTCGTTTGAGCAGCATATTGAGGATGTTCGAATTACCGGGCAAACTGTAATTCTCGTAGTACGCGAACATTTTCAGGAGCGTGCTGATCGAGCGTTCATCCAACCCCGAACGGCGGGCATTCTCTGACCACTGTCCACGATCCAGGGTTTGTGCCTCAACCGGTTTTCCTAACTCCTGCGTGAGTTTCACCGCGATGTCCTCCTGGCTGAGGGCTTCCGGTCCGGCCAGCTCGTAGATGGCGTTGGAGTGGTTCAATTGTGTCAGTACTACTTCAGCGGCTGCAGCCACATCCGCCAGATCGACCACGCTGATGCGGGCTGTAGTGGCGTAGGGAACAGCATAGATGCCTTCATTCGTGATGGCCGGCCAGTTCGCCAGGATGTTTTGCATATAGGCGCAGGGTT
>CAYMGO010000009.1:0-3219 GCA_964390015.1 uncultured Anaerolinea sp.
CCCTGGCTTCACCCGCAGCCTCCTGCAGCAGCACATCCGCCTTATCTGCGAGATTAGCCAGGTTTTCACACGGTTCGGTATCGCAGGAATAGGCCACGGTCCTCTCCCCCACAAATTCCATGCGCAAACCGATCGTAGGTACCAGGTGCAGCACCGGAAGTGCATTCAACATGAAATCATCATCCGCAATGAATCCCGCCTTACCTTCGTCGGGGATGACATTGAAATTCACCGGGAACATCCCTTTCCATTCCTGCCAGCTGAAGGTCTCAAGCAGCACCCTGGCTTTGGTCAGCGTCAACGCCAACCCGTGAATGGTCAGCGGCGTTTCGCGCTTCTCCAGCCACATATCCATGATCAACAATGGCAGGCTGCCGACATGGTCCGCGTGGAAATGCGTGAGTACCAGGTCTGTGACTTCAGTGATGGAAGTGCCAGCAGCCGCTACTTTCGCCACCGGGTTATCACCGCAATCCACCATTACCTTTCTCTGTAGAGTCTCGATCAACAAGTGCGTATTGTCCTGCCCAACCTTGGGCACAGCGTTGGCCGATCCGAGGATTGTGACGCGGTTCATGTTCGTTAGTCCTTTACTTACGCTCAGTTAACCTGCCCCACTGACCTTTTCTTCGGCAAGTGACGGACAAGCAATGTAATGGCCGCGGCTACCGCAATGATTGCCATCAAAACCTGGTTGCTGTTGATGCCAGCGATGGGTGAATTCACAATACGGATAAATTCCAGCAGGAACCTGCCAACCGGGTAGATGATCAGGTACACCAGGAATACATCACCATGTTTCAATTTCCCTGCGAACTTTCTGGAAATCCAAAGCAAAACCAGCATGTTGAGGATGTTCCAGATAAACTCGTATAGAAAAGTCGGGTGGTATCGTTCCACATCAGCGTATCCCGGCAGCCGGTGGGCTGCGTCGATCTTTATCGCCCAGGGGAGGTTGGAGGGCAATCCGTATACCTCCTGGTTGAAAAAATTGCCCCACCTGCCGATTGCCTGCCCCAACGCCAACCCGGGAGCGAGGATATCCAACAGAAGCTGGAAGTTAAGTTTCTTTTTCCGGCAGTAAAACCACAGCGCCAGTGCCCCAGCCATTACCCCTCCCGGGATCCCTAATCCGCCGTTGCGGATGTTGAGTATCTCGATGGGACGCAGAAAATACGGGTTCCTGCCATCTACCAGTAAGGTCGAATCCGGTGTTAACACGTGCCAGATGCGGGCGCCGATGATCCCCGCAATCAGGACCCACGGTAATATATCCCAAATGAGGTCTTTATCGAGACCCCGCCTGCGCGCTTCCCGCGATGACAGAACCGCCCCCAGCAGTGCACCAGCAATGATGATCAGGGCGTAAAAGTAGATTTTGATGCCGAATATATTAAAACCATTAACCATTATTCAACCTCTTTGAAGGATCAGGATGTTTGATTCTTACTTCTCGCCTGTTTGTAAACAAATATGATTCTTTGTATCGCGGTAATATTCGCGCCAATGGCAATGATCCATAAAGCCATTATCGGAAGCTTGAAGATCAAAAACACGACCATGATGATCATGCGCTCAACCCTGGTAAGCAAGCCCACCTTGGCTGAAAAACCAAGCGACTCGGCGCGCGACTTGGTGTAAGAAACCATCACACTGCCTGCAGCGGCGATGAACACCAGCAGGCATGCCAGCAGGTTCGACTGCTGAACGAAGTAAACGAGCAATCCAAGCAGTACAACTAATTCGGAATAGCGGTCGGTCACAGAGTCGATGAAACCACCGAACTTTGTGGGTTCACCCTGCAACCGTGCCATTGATCCATCGACTACGTCCAATGGCGCTCCAACCAGCAGGATCAGCCCGGCAATTAGAAATCTGCCGGTCGCAGCAAAATACGCTGCAACAAATGCCAGTAGCAATCCAAGGGCGGTGATGATATTCGGTTTTAATCCGATCTTTAGGAAAAAACCTGCGATGGTATCGATCACCCCTTTGAAAGTTTTCCGCAGGAATGTTTCAAGCGACCAGGTGCTCTTCTCTACTTTTTCAGTGCTTTTTTCGCTCATATTCAGTCCAATCCTCAAGGAGGAATTTTACTATAATCCGCCCCGCACACCAGCCTCGATGACGTTATTCTTCTTCGCTTTCTAAATCAGGGTCATCTTCAGAGTCATCAAGCACTTCCCGTTCCTTCCCGCTGCCCACCGCCGGACCGATCACGCCCATCTCTTCCAGCTCATCGATCAAGCGCGCCGCGCGCGGGAACCCGATGTGCAGGCGCCGCTGCAGCAGTGAAGTTGAAGCTTTTCCGGCTTCCCGCACAACCGCTTCTGCCCGCTCCAACAACGCATCAACCTCTCCGCTCTCCTGCCCATCCACGAGTTCCTCCCACGGAGGCGCCTCATCTACTCCTTGTTGCAACGATTGCCAGTGGTCGATGATCTTTTCGATTTCATTGTCGCTCACAATAATTCCCTGTAACCGCTGCAACCCTGAGCGCGTAGGGTCGAGGAATAGCATGTCTCCCTTTCCCAATAGGGATTCCGCACCATTCGCATCCAGGATCACGCGTGAATCCACCGCGGAAGCCATGGCAAAGGAGATGCGCGCCGGGAAGTTTGCCTTGATCAAACCGGTCACCACATCCGTGCTGGGCCGTTGCGTGGCAACCACCAGGTGAATACCGGTGGCACGCGCCATTTGTGCCAGCCTGATAAGGCTGTGCTCTGTCTGATCCGGCGCGCTCATCATCAGGTCAGCCAGTTCATCAATAAAAATCACGATCCTGGGCAGCGTGGATCTCTTCTTCTGTATCATTTTCTGGTTGTAGGTTTCAAGGTTTCGCGCGCGCACCTCGGCCAACAACCGGTAGCGGGAATCCATTTCCATTTGTGCCCAGCGCAACACAGCCAGCATGCGGTCGATCTCGGTTTCCACCTTTCCCATCAGGTGAGGCAGGCCATTGAAGCGCACCAATTCGACCATTTTGGGGTCCAGCATCACCAGGCGCAGGTTTTCAGGTGTGTTGTTCATCACCAGGCAGGTGGCCAGCGCAGTCACGCACACTGATTTACCCGAATTGGTTGTTCCAGCGATGAGCAGGTGCGGTAATTTTTCAAGGTCCGCCTGTACCGGCTCTCCCGAAACATTTCTGCCCAGCGCCAACAGTAAAGGTGATTTCTTCTTTCTAAAGGATTCCGATTCCAAAACAGGGCGCAA
>CAYMGO010000009.1:3319-33853 GCA_964390015.1 uncultured Anaerolinea sp.
ACAGTAAAGGTGATTTCTTCTTTCTAAAGGATTCCGATTCCAAAACAGGGCGCAAACGCACGAACGCGTTATCCTCGTTGGGAATCTCAATTCCCACGTAGGATCTCCCCGGCACTGGCGTCTCAATTCTCAGCCTGGAGGCTGATAAAGCCAGTGCCAGGTCGCGCTGCAGATTTGAAATCTTCGAAACCTTCACCTTCTGCCGCGAGATCACCCCGTCCGGGCCTGTCCGCTCAAAGTACCCGGGTTCCACAGCGTATTGCGTAACCGTTGGACCCACCCGAAAACCGAGCACTTTTACCGGCACACCGAATTCTGCAAGTTTATCTTCAATCAGCCGCGCATTATCCTTGATCAACACCTGGTCTGGAGGGATAATCTGATCGTTTAAAAGCATATTCATCGGGGGCAGCGCTTCATCCCGCCAGCTGACCAGCGGCGTTTTCTCAACTTTTTCATTTCCAGATCGCACAACCGCCCGTTTGGGTTCGGTTCTTGCTTTCTTATCAACTTTCACGGAGGGAGCCGCGGCCTTTGGTGCCTTCACCATCACCGCGTTCCTGCTCCAGCTTCTTGCCTTGTCCATCAATCGGGTGAAAAATCCGGTCGCAAGCCCTGCAAAAACAAAAAACAGCACGAGGTAGAAGACCAGCGTCAGAGGTTTGCTGATGAGTGGTATCAGCAGCTGCGCCAGCCCCCATCCAAAAGTTCCCCCGTCCATCCCTTCGTAAGCGCGGTCCAGCGATACCCCACCCGTGAATGCCAGCAGCGGCAGGGTGACCAGAAGTAAACCCTCAATTGCCATGACCTTGCTGAATGAGAACGGGAAGCGCTTACCCGCACCATGCCGGAAGACGCTGATGCCAATGAAGACCAGCACAATAACAAGCAGATAACTCCCAAGGCCAAATGCCCGCCTGATCAGCGATATCCATGAGTTGATGAGGGTTCCCCGGCTCAAACCCAGCAAACCTAACATGGTGAGGATTGATAGAAGAATCAGGAAGGTGCCAAGCAGGTCCCAGCCGAACTGTCGAAAATGATTCAGGAACTCTTTAGCACGCTCAACAAGGTGAGGATGTGTGATCGGTTCAATGCTTTGCTTTGCTGGCGCTCTGTCCTTTGGATTACTCTTTTGTGTCATTCTTCACTGATCAATCCCAGTCCAAGCCTGCGCCGGTCAACATCCACGTGCAGGATCTTTACCTGCACACGCTGACCCGGAGAGTAGTACTCCGTGATGTCTTTGTTTCGCAGGCGATCAGGAAAGGAGGAAACATGAATCAGGCCTTCAATCCCTTCTTCCAATCGGGCGAAGATGCCAAATCGCATGATCGAGGTCAGTTCAGCAAAAACAACATCCCCCGGTTTGTATATCCTCACCAATCGGTCCCACGGATTGGGAGACAGGCGTTTCATGCTCAAAGCAATGCGCGAGTTTGATTCATTCACCTGAAGTACGATTACTTTTACTTTTGCGCCTATCTTCAATACATTCGCGGGGTTCTCCACCCGTCCCCATGAAAGTTCAGAAACATGGATCAGTCCTTCAACCCCGCCGAGATCAACAAACGCACCAAAATCTGTTACGTTGGTCACTACTCCGCAAGCCACGGTACCTTCGGTGAGTTTCGCAAAAAGCTCCTTGCGCTTTCCTTCTCCCGCCTGTGCCGCTCGTTCTGAAAGGACAATGCGCTCGTTTTCAACTTCGCATTCGATGATCTTGAGGTAGAGGGATTTTCCCACGTATTCGGCAAGTTGCTGCTGGCGCCTCTCATCACTCGCCTCGCTTGGCAGATCGATCAGGTGAGAGATAGGAACAAACCCTTGAATGCCTGCATTCTGTACCAGTAATCCACCCCGGTTATGTCCGGTAACCTCCAGCAATACCACTTCATCCCGTTCGAAGATCGATTTGACACAGTTCCAATCGATCTGATTGGTTGTCCTGGTGTCACAGGGCTTGCAGTTGATTTCCTTGCTCTCGCGAAAGACTTTCTCCTCATCCGCCAGTACAGATGCCCACCAGCCCTCATCCTTCTCCCGGATTTGCTCTTCCTTTTTCTCGTCCTGTAAAACATCAGCCATATCAATCCCTCCCGTCACAATAATAAACAATAATACTTGTCACCCCGCCTGTTGATTCCTGCTTTTCATCTCCATTTGCACCAGCATATCGGCGATCTTCTCGATCGCAACCTTCTGCTTCCTGTAAAGGTCCGCTTCAGAGACCGCCAGTTTTAAAGCGATCTCGCGAACTTTTTTCCCTTCCATGAACTTCATGTCCAGAATATTATACAATAACCATTCGCCCGTGTATTTTCTTTCTCCGTCAGGTTTAAGCTGGTCAAGGGCTGCTCGTAAGACGCTTCTCAACGCGTTTACTTCATTGTCATCGTGTTCCACCATCGCGTTTTTTACAATCTCAAGATCCATCAAAGGGCTACCGGTCAACTTTGGTCCCCCCCAGTAATGCGTCAATGCACCTTTAACCCAGGTGGTCATCTCCTTTTTCTCCATCCAATCCGCGTCAATGAGCATGCCACGCTGATTAAACCGCCCTGCGGCACGTAACTTCTGTATCAATTCCTCTTGCGGTTCCAACTTTTCCAGTGTGTCGAAAACCTGCTCCAGCATGTTCCTGTCGCGCAGTGCGATACCAGCGCGCGATGCCAATCGCATCAACGCGTCGTGATCCTCCGGCTCAAAAGGAACCAAATTCGTTATCCCCGATACTCCCAAAAAGCCCAAAAGACGCTCGCTCGAGCCATTACTACCGTTGCGCAGGGGGATCAGGATATCCGATTGGCATTCGATATAACTATTAGTTGCGGTTTCAGCTTTTGCCAGGCAATCGATCTCGTCCAACCGTTGCGGATCAAAAGATGAACCAGTGGTCTTTTCCACAAGGATCAGTCCATCTTCAGTATTTTCGAGCAGGTATGCCCCTTCCGCCTGCACCCTGTCATTCACTGCTGCCAGGACCATTTCAATGAACTGCTTCAAGTCACTGCGGGTGATGATTCGTTCCTCCAGCGTCTGAACAAAACGCAGGTCCTGCTCGTCACGGTCGTAGATCAGCCATCGCTCAATTGCCGGGTAGAACAAGGTGATGGCATATTCACAGATCAAAACGGTCACAACCATCACTATCAACGTCAGGGCATCGTACGGGGTTCCCAAGGCGATGTTCGCACGCTTTACCACGGTCATCAAACCCAGGGTCAGCACCGCGGTGGCAGGACCTCGCAAAGTCCATTTGATCAACCTGCTTTTCACCACCCTGTCTGGCCAGGGAATGCCAAAGAAGGCTACTGCGTATGCCATGATAAAGATACAGATTAGCAGGCCTACAGAAACAGTTGAGGCCAGAAACCAGAATAGCAATGTACGCTGGCTGGCAAATGCCGAGCTGTACAGCAGAAATGGAAATGCTCCCACCACCGGTCCGATTGCGCTTATTGCCAGGTACAGCATGCGCCGTTTGCTCGTTCTCGTGAGCGTGCGCTGATACGCGCGCCGGAAGTTGATCCACGCGAGCACAAGGATGACAGCATAGTAGATGGTGAATAACTGCGTAAATACTGTCGGTGAATGGTGGGGAGTTGGTGGTTGATCAAGCACCAGGTCGCCCAGAAACCAGGGAGTAGACAGAAAAATGATAAGTATGAAGGAAAACAGATAGGTTGCTCTGATGGCCCACTTACGCCGCCAGCGGGAGGGCAATCCTGTTGTAGCCAGCAACGCGTCAGAAAAATTCAAATAGGTCGCCGGTAACAGGATGATCCCGACCCACTGCGCACGCAGCCAAAAATCGATCATCATCGGGTCCTTGCTGGTTGCGCCAAAGGATTCCGCTGAAGAAATGACAACCAGGCATAGCATGATCGCCGCGAACGCGCGCGCCACTCTTTCCTTGAGATTAAATGTCAGGCTGTAGAGCAGCAATGCAAACGCTGTGATCGCAATTCCTGCAGTCAGGATCTGGCTCACCGTCCGGGCTACAGCAATGATCTCATTCATCCAACTACTGATCATAATGACCTTATTTCAATACAACCACGTAAAATAGCGCCATTTCGCCATTGGCGTAGTAATTATCCATCATCCCGGCATAACCAAAACGCAGCTTCCTGGCCAGCTCGATCGTCGCATGATTCTTCGCCGGTAGTTCGAGCACAAACCTGGTCATTCCTCGCTTTTTTACCCAATCCTGAGCCGCGAGGATGAGCGCGGTGGCAATTCCCTGGCGGCGCATGGGTGCAGTAACCACCAGGTCACGCACCACGGCTGAAAGCCGGTCGTTGTCTTCATCCAGCGTAAGGTACCCAACAAGGTTGCCTTCACACCTGGCCACAAGGAATAGCAGATGCCGGGTCCATGTATCCTTCAGGGATTCGGCTCGGCGTGGGTAGTTCAACCGCAGTACCCTGGGCAGGCGGATCTCGATCAGCTCAGTGCTAATGTGCTCTTTGCTGACACTTCCGTCCACTCGCCATACGTGGGTAGTTTCACTGGTGTGATCGAACTTCTCCAGCGCAGCGATGTCACTTGAAACCGCGGGACGTATCTCAACTTCTGCCATATTCTACTCCGATGCTTCTATTATCACCTGTATCACGCAGGCAGGAAGAGGATTATTCTCATTGTCATTAACAACCAGTCTCAATTCGTATTCACCCGGGACGAGTGCCCTTGTATCCCAAGAGCCACCAAGCGGTTCGTTTTTGATGATCGCATTTCCAGCGGCGATCGTGGTCCATGTGTCACTTCCCGAAGGCGAGTATTCGTATTTATAAAACCCCAGGTTTTCGATATTGACCGTGCCCTTCAATTCCACTCGACCGTTAATCGTGTCACCGTTTTGCGGGTCCGTCCAGTCGATCTGGTCTGGGATGCAGCCGCGGCTGAAGTAGGATGTGATCGTCGGGATCAACCCTTCCCCGGTGATCACAATCGTTGGCGCAGGGGTGGAGGTTGGTGGCTGCTGGGTCAGGTCAATGGTAGGAGTGGGCAGTTGCTGCACACCCGGTACCGTGGGGGTGATAAAAGTGTTCACCACGAACAGACCGATCACCAGCAAAACGCTGAACACCAGGATGGTTAACGCCGAATTGAATTTTTGCTGGGAATGTTCCTTCTCAAGCCCAAAAATACTGCGGGACCATTCCCGCCAGGAACGATAGGTCTTGCGCGCCGAAACGAGGATGATCAGCACGGCAGCCAGGTAAATGACTATTTCATACTTCTCAAGAAACCGTAAAATGCTGCTCACGCTGATCTGCCATTAAGTAGTAAGGACACAACCTCAGAAGTGCTCAAGGAGCAAGCGATTCAACAACCCCGCGGATAATGGTGGTCAGTTTTGGTACGATCACGTTCCCCGCCGCCAGCACTTCTTCATGGGTTGTGATGGTGCTGCCATCCAGGTTCGCCTTGTTGCTGATCCCCGACAACCCCAGAACCCTCATCTTCCCATGGCGCGCCACGATATTCTCCGGAACAGTCGACATTCCCACCGCGTCCGCGCCGATGGTTTTAAGGAACCGCAAGTCAGCCGGTGATTCAAATGAAGGTCCCGCGAGGCATATATAAACGCCTTCGTGAAGCTTGATCTCATGTTCGCGCGCTGTACGTCTTGCTGTGGCCATAAATCCAGTATCATATGGATGGCTCATATCCGGGAAACGCTCACCAAACTCTTCCAGGTTTGGCCCGCGCAGCGGGTTCAGCCCGGCCATACCAATAAGGTTGATCTGATCGTTCAGCATCATTACATCCCCCGGCACATAAACCGGGTTGATCGCCCCCGCTGCGTTGGTGAGGATGAGGTTACCAACCCCCATGCGCTGCATTACCCGCACCGGGAAGGTAACCCGGTCCATTGAATACCCTTCGTAATAATGCACCCTTCCCTGCATAACCATCGCCGGCACCCCAAACAGGCTGCCGATAACGAGCCTGCCAGAATGCCCTTGTATGGTGGAAACAGGCCATTCCGGGATCTGATCAAACGGTATGACCACTGCTTCATGCACTTCCTCAGCCAGCTTTCCTAAGCCTGAACCCAGGACCAATGCAATTAAAGGCTTAACAGAGGTCTGGCGGGAGATGTAATTCGCAGCGTTATCAATGTCCTTTATCGTGATAAAAGAATCCATGGTCACCTCTATTCATCAACAAACAATACAGAATAATCAATCTGTATTATATCAGAATGAATTTAAGGAGATTACCGCTGGTTATTGTTCTGAAAGTACCTTGCGGAAAGCTTCGACTGTGTGGGCGATGTCTTCATCGCTGATCCAGTAATGTGTCACCAGCCGGAACCTGCGCCTGGCGACCACGCCGACCTTCACACCCAGCGCGCTCAGTTGTGTCGCGACTTCGCTGGTGGATAACTTGATGTCATCCGATAGTGATGGAAAGACCATGTTGCTTTGCGGCATTCCCATCTCAAAAGCGATGCCTGGTATTTCAGCCAGACCGGTTGCCAGATGGGTTGCCCGTTGGTGGTCTTCAACCAATCGCTGTGTCATCTTCTCCAGCGCCACAATACCCGCCGCTGCCAGTATTCCCGCCTGGCGCATCCCCCCACCCAGTACTTTACGGATGCGTAACCCTCGCTTGATGAACGCTTTCGTCCCGCAGACCACACTGCCTACCGGCGCGCATAATCCCTTGCTCAGGCAAAATGTTACGCTATCGGCGTGCCGTGTGAGCACTTTGACCTCAACACCAAGCGCAGCCGCCGCGTTGAACACCCGCGCGCCGTCAAGATGCAGGTGCAGGTTATAGCGATGTGCCAGCTCCGCCGTCTGACGGGTGTAATCCGCAGTGAGGACTGTGCCCCCGCAGCGGTTGTGCGTGTTTTCCAGGATGATCATGCGCGAGATCGGATCATGGATATCGTCCGGTCGAATGGCGTTCTCGATATCCTCGAACAGCAGGCTGCCGTCCGCCTGGTTCTGCAGCGTGTTCGCGAAAACCCCGCCGAGCGCCGAGATACCACCTCCTTCGAATAGGAAAGTGTGCCCCAAGTTGCCCATGATGACTTCATCACCTCGGTTGCACACACTAAGTACAGAAAGCAGGTTGCCCATCGTGCCGCTGGGCACAAACAGACCGGCTTCCTTCCCCAGCATTTCCGCCGCCAGGTCCTGCAAACGGTTCACCGTCGGGTCTTCACCGTACACATCATCTCCCACTTCAGCAGCTGCCATCGCCTGGCGCATGTCATCCGTCGGTTTGGTCACAGTATCGGAACGCATGTCAATCAGTTTCATTTCGATCTCCGGGTCATTCTAAGTTGTCTAATGCTTCCTGCAGTTCCGCAGGTAACGCGGCGCAAAAAGTTCTTGGTTCGCTTTCTCCGGGCAGGATGATGCTGATCTTCTGGGCGTGCAGAAAATGACGATTGATCTCGACAGTTGATTTCTTTCTGCCGTATACAAGGTCGCCTGTGATCGGGCAGCCCAGGAATGCCATGTGCAGCCTGATCTGGTGAGTACGCCCGGTCAGCGGATGCGCTTCAATGAGCGTGTGCTGGCTGAATTGCTGCACCGTGCGATATTCTGTCACCGCGCTGCGCCCCCGCCCCTCAGAAACCACCGCCATCTGCTTGCGGTGTGTCGTATCTCTCGCGATGGCCGCTTCCACCCTGCCTGAAGGCGTGGGAGGTTTGCCATCCACCAATGCCAGGTAAGTCTTCTCCACTTTGCGCAAGCGGAACTGGTCCTGCAGCCAACGGTGAGCTTTTTCGTTTTTCGCAATGATGATCAGACCCGAGGTGTCCTTGTCCAGACGGTGCACGATCCCCGGTCGTAATTCCCCGCCAATGCCCTGCAAATCACCAAAATTCCCGAGCGCTGCGTGCACCAGTGTGCCACTCGAATGTCCCGGCGCCGGGTGCACCACCATTCCCGCCGGCTTGTTGATGATGGCCAGGTCTTCATTCTCAAACACGGTTTGCAGCGGGATCGCCTCTGCTTCAAGGTTCACGGGTATGGCTGCCGGTATGATGATGGTGACTCTGTCCCCTGCTTCAAGCATCAATCCGGCTTTTTCTGCAATATTCTCATTCACTTCTACACCGCCGCCCTTCACAATGGCTTGCAGCCTCGATCGGGATTGATCAGGGAGTATTGTGGCCAGGTACTTATCCAGCCTATTTTCCTCCCCAAACTTAACGGTAAACTGGTGCTGCCTTGAACTCAAGATACCGCCTCGCTGTCTGTCTGGTCCTGAACGATTGCTGCCAGCCGTGCTTTCTCGCGTTTTTCCTGCATCCACACGCCGATCAGAAGAATGAATACACCCACCGTGATACAGGCATCAGCAATGTTCCAGACGGGAAAATTCCCGACAGATATGAAGTCGATCACATGCCCATACCTGATCCTATCGACCAGGTTGCCGACAGCACCACCCAGTTCCATCATCAATGCCAGCCTGATCAACCAATCCTGCTTCTCGATCTTCGGGTAATAATAGATGATCCCCAGTGAGACAACGAACGCCAGCCCGATGAAGACAGGGTTCATTCCCTGCAGCATGCCAAAGGCCACACCGGTATTGCTCCAATGAACGATCCTGGCATACGGGGTCAGCCATTCCCAGGGTGACCACGCACCACCGTATGGAATATTTTTTATGACGAGCCATTTTGTCAGTGCGTCAGCTGCCACAATGATGGCAGCGACAAGGAACAACCAGACGGTCTTTCGCAGAAAATCCTTCAATCAATGCTCCAATCGACAGTGCGTGAATTTTACTCCAGAAACATAAAGGCAAATTGAGGGGCTCCAAATTGGAGCCCCAGACCGTCAGGCTTTTGCTATACTGACCGTTACTCTTTCCATATCGAATTCATCCGTGGCGCTGAAAGCGCCTTCAGGCGCTACGCCGCTGTGCATCTCAAGCGCCAGGGTTTCCGTCATGATGTACTCACGGTACGTTTCGACTGCTTCCATCAGCACAGGTGTCGCGCTGTAATACAGCACAATCCTGTCGGCAATGTCCAGGTCAGCTGATTTGCGCAGGTCTTGCACACGGCGCACGAACTCACGTGCCAGCCCTTCAGCGATCAACTCGGCGGTCAATTCTGTCACCAGTGCCGCCAGGTAGGCACCTTCTGATGCCACAGAGTACCCTTCTTTAGCCTGCAGCCTTACCTCTACCTCTTCCGGCAGAATTTCGAGTACCTTACCGGGTACCTCCACGCGCAAGCTCTCACCCGCCAGCAGCATCAACGCGGTGGCTTCTACATCCATTGCCATGATCTTTTTGCGGATCTCGGGGAACAGACTGCCGTATTTTTGCCCGAGCTGTTTCGGCAGCGGGTTCAACCCGTAACTTACTGCTTCTCCGGCCGCGTTTAGCAGGCGCACCTTCTTCACATTAAGTTCATCTTCAAACTGCTCAGCATAAAGCTTTACCACCCGTTCCTCCTCCTGGCTTCCGACTGAGAAAGCCACCTCGGAGAGCGGTTGACGCACCTTGCGGTTGGCCTTATTCCGCGCAGCGTGCCCCAACGAGGTCAGTTTCACGACCAGGTCCATTTCCCGGTTCAATCTTTCATCGATCGCTTCAGCGTCATATTCCAGCCAGGACGACAGATGCACTGATTCACTGGCGTTCTTATCAACTGATCCGACCAGGTTCAGGTACAACTCGTCGGCGATGAAGGGCATGGTTGGCGCCAGCAACTTGCTCAGCGCTACCAGGCACTCGTACAGCGTGCTGTAAGCCGCGTGCTTATCAGCATCACTTTCACTCTTCCAGAAGCGCCGACGCGAACGCCGCAGGTACCAGTTGGAGAGCTGCTCCACGAAGGTCTGAATCGGCCTGGTGGCGCCTAACACGTCATAATTCTCCAGCGCCGTCGTCACGTCCCTGATCAGCGTGTGCAGTGTGGAACGCATCCATTTATCCAGCGCGCTGTATTCTACCGCTACGCCGGGAGTGGGGGTCCATTTATCAAGATTCGCGTAGGTCACAAAGAACGAGTAAGTGTTCCACAGCGTCAGCGTGAAGTTGCGCAGCACTTCACCAACCAGGTCGGCTGAGAACCTGCGCTCCTGTCCTGGAGGGCTGGCAGTGTACAGGTACCAGCGCATGGCATCCGCTCCATGTTTTTCGATCACAGACCATGGGGCGATCACATTCCCCTTTGTTTTAGACATTTTTTGCCCATCGCCATCCAGGATCAATCCCAGACAGATGACGTTCTTAAAGCATTTTTCGTCAAACAACAACGTGCTGATGGCGTGAAGCGAATAGAACCAGCCGCGGGTTTGATCCACCGCTTCGCAAATGAAATCGGCCGGGAATTGGTTTTTGAACTTCTCGCTGTTCTCAAACGGGTAATGCCATTGGCTCACCGGCATCGAACCTGAGTCGAACCACACATCGATCAGTTCAGGTACGCGCCGCATTTTGCCGCCACATTCACCGCACGGCAGGGAGATCTCATCCACGTGCGGGCGGTGCAGGTCAGCATTCACCAGGTTTCTACCCGAGCGCGCAGAGAGGTCTGCGATCGAACCGATGCATTCCTGCGTATGGCAGGACTCGCATTCCCACACCGGCAGTGGAGTGCCCCAATAGCGTTCGCGCCCCAGCGCCCAGTCCACATTGTTCTCGAGCCAGTTGCCAAACCGGCCTTTGCGAATGTGTTCAGGGTACCAGTTGATCTCGTCGTTCAATGCAACCATTCGATCCTTGAACTGGCTGGTGCGAATGTACCAGGTTGGACGGGCATAATACAGCAGCGGCGTGGAGCAACGCCAGCAGAAGGGATATGTGTGCACGTATGTACCTTCTCCAAAGAGCAATCCCCGATCATTCAAGTTGCGTGTGATCTGCGGGTCAGCGTCCTTCACAAAGATCCCTGCCCATGGATGCACCTCTGAAATAAAGGTTCCATCCTCCGCCACCGTGTTTAAGATTGGCAGATCCTGATCGATTGCCACCTGCATATCATCCGCCCCAAACGCCGGGGCGATATGCACCAACCCGGTGCCATCTTCGGTGGTGACAAAATCACCCAGCACCACGTAATGGGCTTTTTTCTCTGTCGGTAAAAAGGTGAAAAGCGGCTGATAGCGTTGACCTTTCAAGTGTTTTCCTTTAAACCGGTTTACTACCCTGATCGGTTCTTCGCCAAATACCTTCTCCACCAGCGCCGCAGCCACGATCAGCTCCTCAGTTACCCCTTCTTCCAGTCGTCTTTCCACGGTCACGTATTCGATGTCCGCTCCGGCGGCCACCGCCACGTTCGCCGGTAGCGTCCATGGGGTGGTCGTCCACACCAGCAGCGAGGTCCCCGGGGTATCAACCAGCGGCATGCGCACAAACACTGAAGGATCTGTCGCGTCTCGGTACCCCTGTGCCACCTCGTGGTCTGAAAGCGGCGTCCCGCAGCGCGGGCAATACGGCACCACCTTGTATCCCTGGTAAAGCAGGTTCTTGTCCCAGAAGCTCTTCAGAATCCACCACACGGATTCAATGTATTCATTTTTATATGTAATGTAGGCGTTGTTGAGGTCAACCCAGTATCCAATGCGATCTGTGAGCTTCTCCCACTCCTGGATGTAGGTGAACGCCGATTCACGGCATAACTCATTAAACTTTTCGATCCCGTATGCCTCGATCTGTTGCTTGTTGGTGAAACCCAGTTTCTTTTCAACTTCGATCTCAACCGGCAAACCGTGGGTATCCCAGCCGCCGCGGCGTGATACGTGGTATCCTCTCATAGTTTTGTAGCGGGGGAAGATGTCTTTAAATGCGCGCGCCAGCACATGGTGCACCCCGGGCTTGCCGTTGGCGGTTGGCGGACCTTCATAAAAAACGTATTCTGGTCCTTCCTCCCGTGTGGTCATGCTCTTGTGAAAAATATCATGGTTCTGCCAGCGATGTAGAACCTTCAATTCCATATGCGTGATGTCAAGCTTCGGCGATACAGGTTTAAACATTGTTCCTCCGTAAACAAAAATCCCATCCCTGCTCAGGGACGGGAGAAATGGTCCCGCGGTACCACCCTGCTTCTCAATTTTGAGCGCTTTGCCAGGTGCATTCTTGTGAATAAACCTGATCCATTGTAACGGTCGGATTCCCGGCTCACCTACTCGCTTTCGCTTTCAGGTCGCAGCTCCGGAATGATTTTCAGCTCATTTCCCTGGCCGGCTTTCACCGTTCCCGACCTCGCTGCAGGGCTGCACAAGCCTACTCTTTTCCATCTCAGCCAATGTTGCCAAAATTATCCCATAAACAAATAAAAATATCAATATGCGCGATCGTTACTCTTTGATCACTTCATAGAACAGTGGCAGTGGTTCACAGGGCGCTTCCTGCCAGCTGCAGGCGGAAAGAAGGCTTTCAGATGCCATATGCCATGATTCTTCGTCCCTGGCGTGAATTGTGAACAACTCATCACCAGCCTTCACAACATCACCCACTTTGTGATGCACGATAATACCAACACGGTGGTCGATGCTGTCTTCCTTTTTACTGCGCCCGGCGCCCATCGTTACCGAGGTCTCGCCGATCTCCAGCGCGTCCACCTGGCTCAGGTAACCCCCACGCGGAGAAGGCACACGCCGGATGAGAGGTGCGGGCGGGAACAAACTTGGGTCATCCACATAAGCGGTGTCGCCGCCCTGGTTCTTTACCAGTTTTTTCAGCTGCGCAAATCCACTTCCATCCGCGAGAGCTTTCTCTGCCATTTTGCGTGCGGCTTTAAGGCTTTCCGCTTTTTCTCCGATAAGCAGCATATGGGCGGCCACAACCAGGCAATGCTCGGTGAAGTCAGCAGGTCCCTGCCCCTTGAGCGTATCAATGGCCTCCATCACTTCCAGTGCGTTGCCCACTGCTTTTCCGAGCGGCTGGTTCATATCGGAGAGCAGCGCTACCACTTTGCGCCCGCTCAGCCTGCCGATCGCCACCATCAACCGTGAAAGCTGCCTGGCTTCCTCAAGGTTCTTCATGAAAGCCCCGCTGCCCACCTTTACATCCAGCACAATGCCGCGCGCTCCGCCGGCGATCTTCTTGCTCATGACCGAAGAAGCAATGAGCGGGATTGATTGCACCGTTCCGGTAACATCTCGCAGCGCGTAAAGCTTGCCATCCGCCGGTGCCAGGTCGCCGCTCTGCCCCGCCAGTACCAGCCCTTCATCGCGTAACAAGCGGATGAACTCCTGCTGCGAAAGGTCCGTCCGGAAGCCGGGAATGGATTCGATCTTATCCAGCGTGCCCCCGGTGAATCCCAGTCCCCTGCCCGACATTTTCCCTACAGGCAGCCCGCAGGCTGAGACGATCGGTTCCACCACCAGCGTGGTTTTATCACCCACTCCCCCGGTGGAGTGTTTATCCACTTCGATCGGCACGATCTCTGAAAGGTCAAGCACTTCACCCGAGTTGGCAATCGCCAGCGTCAGGTCAGTGGTCTCCTGGTCGCTCATCCCGTTGAGCAGCACCGCCATTGCCCAGGCAGAAACCTGGTAATCCGGTATCTCCCCGTTGGCAATCCCTTCCACGAAGAACTCAATCTCATCGCGGTTGAGTTCCAATCGATCTCTTTTTTTGATGATTACATCCACTGCTCTCATATATTCTCCATAACTGGCATTTGCCTGGGAACTAATTTTACTATAGCAGGGGAATAAAAAACGCCAGGCTGCTGTTGACCTGGCGTGATTATTGAAACAAAAACTAGCCTTCTTTAAGCGAAATGGTAACTTTCCGGTAGGGTTCTTCGCCCACGCTCTCAGTAAAAACCAGCGGATGGTCGCGTAATTCAAGGTGGATCAGGCGTCTCTCGTTCGCCGGCATTGGTTCAAGGGTTTGTTTGCGCCCTGATTGAACCGCCTGTTCTGCCATACGCCGCCCCAGCTGCCGCAACTGCCGTTCACGTCGGCTGCGATATCCCTGCACATCGATCAACAGCGGCACCCAGCGTCCCAGTTCTTTGCTGACGATCAGCCCGCTGATGTACTGCAGCGCATTCAGGGTTTCAGACCTTCTGCCGATCAGAATACTGAGGTCTTTCCCTTCAATGTTTACCAGAACCACGCGCTGGTCCTTGTTATCCACTGGTTCAATGTATTTCGAGTTTACTTCTGCCTTCACACGCATTCTTTCCAGCAGTTCAACAACCACCGATTGCACAGCTTTTATGTTTTGCTGGTCTTCTTCGCTGAGGTCCGCCATATCAATGGTGTTCACAGGCATGGGCTCTTCTACTACTACTCCCTTTTCTTCATCCTCAGCGAAATCAGGTTCGTGTTCGTCGATCAGGGTCTCGAACGACTTCACTGTCAGTCGCACGCGGGATTGCCGCCCGCCCAGCCCCAATAGACCGCGGGAACCGCTATCCAGGATCTCAATCTCCACCATGTCTTCAGTGAGTCCCAACTGCTCCAGGCCTTTTTCAATGGCTTCTTCCGAGCTTGGAGCGATTATTTCCAACGTTGTCTTCTCAGTGCTCATTCATCACCTCGGCGTTTTTGATTCAATGCGTTTTCTTTACGACTGCCGTCTTCTTTTTCCAAAAAGCCAGGTTGTCCCAATGGACGTTACCAGAAATTGCATATTGGGCAATCTGGATCAGGTTCGTGACCACAAAGTAGAGTGCCAAACCTGATTGAAGTGACCATGCCAGCCAGCCCATCAGCACCGGCATGTAAAGGTTCATCATTTTGGACATCATCGCGCCCTGGTCAGCCGCACCCGGCTGCTGTGGTGGCGTCATGATCTTCGTCGAAATATAGGTGGTGATCACCACAACGATCGCCAGCACCGGTATGCCAAAGTTCAACCCCGGGATGTTCAAGCGCTCTGGCAGTCCCATATCCATCCACAGGAATTTGCTGTTTAGTGGCAGCACTTCAGCGATGCTGAGGAATTTCGGGTAGATGTGCCGTGTCAGGTTGAGCAGATCCAGTGGACCGGTTGCCATGGTCTGGATCATCGCCTGGTACAGACCGATGATAATGGGAAACTGGATCAGGGTAGGCAGACAGGAAGCCATCGGGTTAATTTTCAATTCCTGGTACAGCTTCATCTGTTCCTGGGCTAGCTTTTCCTTGTCACCTTTGTACTTGGTCTGAATCTCGAGGTAACGCTTATCCTTCTGTAGCTCCTGCATCGCCGCTGAGCTCTTGATCTGCTTGGCTGTTAGCGGGTAAAGGACAATTCGCGTGAGGATGGTAAAGAGGATCAGCGCCACGCCGAAGTTCCCCACCAGCTTGGAGATCCACAATAGCAGGTTGATAAATGGTTCGATAATGATCGTATCCCACATGGTTATCCGTCCTTATTTCTTTCCGTCGTAGTTCCAGCTCTCATTGCCATTAGTATCTAGGGCAATGAGTGGTTTTTCGCTTTTATTCAGGCTCAATACCAGGCGGTTTCCCAGTCGCTGCGGGGAGGCCAATATGCTGCCATCAAACGAGCGCGTCCATAACCGCTCGCCATCGAAACCGATGAGGATCAATTCCCCGTCTTCGTTCCCGAAAGCGATCCCCTCATCGAGCAGCGCACCAGTTCCCACAATGGCCGCGTCCGTCTCGATGTACTGCACGCTTTTACCATCCGTGCTGTTCAAAATATTAATGCGCCCGGATTGATCGCCAAAGTATAACTTACCTTCGTGGATGATCGGCTGCGACCAAACGCCGCCGCCAACTTTCTCCTCCCAAAGGCGCGAACCATCTTCAGCATTAAAGGCAAAGAAACTGCCATCAAGGTTACCCAGGTAAAGCACACCGTTCTCAAGCAATGGGCGGGAAATGGCTGTTGTATCCAGAGTCACTTTCCACTTCAATGTGCCGGTCGCCGCGTCCAGGGCGTACAGATTTTTATCCATTGATGGGAAATAAATGGTTTCACCGTCAGTGGCTGGCTTGGCCCACAATGCGTGCCCGGCTTTAAATTCCCAAACGAGCTTGCCGGACAGGTCGAGCGCGTAGAGAGAATAATCCGTGTTGGGCGCGATGATCAGATCATTGACCACAACGGGACTATCAATGTAGCGTCCCTCCGCTCCCTCAAATTTCCATGTTTCGACCCCGGTTTTGGCGTTCAAGCTGGCCAGTTGTTTCGCGTAATCCACCACAATCAACTGCTCTCCAACGAGCACAGGTTCAGCGTAAAAGAGGCGCTGCGCGGAGGCTTTTTCAGGATACTGCCAGGCGACGTTGCCGCTGTCCGAACGCATTGCGGTCACCAGGTTTCCACCCGCGTAGTATACATATTCCTCGGTCAACAGCACGCCTGACCAGCTGTTGGATTGACCAGCGCCAGTGCATGCCGTGAGTATGACCGCCAGCAGGGCAAAGAGCAGGATCACACCAAATCGTTTCATTTTCATTCGTATTAATTCCCTTGTTTTGTAATTTGGGTCCCGTTAACGCTAATCACGGAACAGGGTCAAAACCACCCGGGTTGAATGGATTGCAGCGAAAAACACGCCAGATGGCCAGGATAGACCCCTTGATCGCGCCGTGTTTGTAAATGGCCTGGTAACCGTAATGTGAACAGGATGGGTAATAGCGGCAGGTATTGGAGGGCAGAGCAGGAGAAACCAGCCACTGGTACAACCTGATCAAGCCCAGCAGGGGCATGCGGGGGATGTTGCCTAATGTAAACGGAAGATCCCGCAGGCGCGGTTCATCCACGTGGATGTGTTCATCTTCCTGGATCATTATGGTTTGAGACAATCAATCCTGCTTTTCCCAGCAGTTCCACAACTGCCGACTGTATTTCAATAAACTTGGCTCTTGAAGCCGGTTCACGGGCGATCAACAAAAGGTCAACGGTTTCTTTCAGGTTTGGTATGAACGGGGCGATGATGACCCGCAACTGGCGTTTCACCCGGTTGCGTTCCACCGCTCCGCCAACTGACCTTGTTGCGATGATCCCTGCTCGTGAATTCTCTTCCAATCCTCTTGCTTTTACAATGACTGCAAGCGGGTGCGCGTATGATCTACCTGTGTGGCGCACCCGCTTGAAGTCACTTGCCTGGGTTAATCGGAATTTCCGTTTCACCCGCTGTCCAGTCCGAAAACCTTATGAACATATTATTGGTACACCAGCTCCGGACGTTGTGAAAAATCACCAGCTGATCTTCTTGACGTGGTTATTCATCGTAACCGTCAAATGATGACGGCCTTTGGCACGCCTTCTTTTCAATACTTCGCGCCCATCCGCGGTGGCCATGCGCGAACGAAAACCATGCACACGAACACGGCGACGAATTCTCGGTTGGTAGGTCCTCTTGGTCATTCCACTTCCTCTCAATCAATACAGATAGCTTAAATTCGCAAACTTGGATTATACCCTAACCTTATTAATCGGTCAAAGGTTTTTTTGGACGGGGCGCTTCGAACAAGTCGGCAATCGCCCTGGCGCCTTCCGCATCTGTTATCGCCAGCACCTCATCTTCAGCCGCCAGCGGGGTCACTCCTCGCGGGATCAATAATTCGCCATCCCGGATGATCGCGGCGATAACACAATTGACTGGTAGTTTCAGGTCCTTGATCTCCACTCCCACGGCTGCGGCATTAACAGGTATCTTCTCTTCAACCAGCGAATACTTACCGCGCCTCAGCTTTAACAACGTCATCATGTCGCCCATCGACATTTCTTCTTCGATCAACCGGGAAAGAATATCGGCCTGGTTCACGGCAACATCAACATGGAAACGGTTACTGAACAACCAGGCATTGCGCGGATTGTTGACCCTGGCGATGGTTCGGTTAACCTGGTAGCGCTGCTTTACCACGTAACACAGGGCAAGGTTTTCAGCATCATTGGGGGTGGTGGCAGCGAATACGTCAGCGTTCTTCATATCTGCCTGTTCCATAACGTGCACATCCAGCGGGTTTCCCGCGATGATCGACTCAGTGGGGATTTCTTTGTGAATTCGAGTAAGAATTTCTTTGCGCGATTCGATCAGATGCACTTTATGCCCTGCGCTGATCAACGATTTGGCGAGCTGGGCGCCGGTTCTTCCGCCGCCCGAGATGACCACAAACATATTATCCCTCCTGCCTTTCCCTGAGGTTTTCCCGCGTCTCGGTAATTCCTTCAAATGTGGCTGCCACCGTCAGAATATCACCCGTTTGCAGAACGGTCTCCTGTTCAGGCAGGAACGCATTGCCAGCCCTGGTGACCGCCAGCCATTTGCACTCGCTGCACGTCACCAATTCTCCGACCTTCTTCCGATCCCAAGAGAGCGGAATCTTGATCTCGTAGATTTCAACCTCGCCGTTTCCGGCTGAAAACACAGTCCTACCTTCAGCATCGATCAGCAGTTCTTCGATGCGCTGCGCACCCCAGCTGGTGGAACTGATCACCTGAACATTGAACGCTTCGAATATTGGTCGTAGGTGCGGATCATAGTTCCTGGCGACTACGTTTTGCACATTGAACTCAGTCTTCGCAATGTGGCTTACCACCGCGTTGAGCGTATCGTTGTTGGTTACGGCAGCCAGTGCGTCGCACTTTTGGATGCCAGCGCGCAGCAGCACATCCTGGTTCATCGCGTCACCTTCCTGGGTTTTTCCCTCAAAATCAGAAGGCAAGTTGTTAAAGGAACCCACATTATCATCAACAACTGAAACCCCGTGTCCCCTTTTATACAGGCTGTAAGCGAGTTCAGCCCCTATCCTTCCGCAACCAATAACAATGATCTTCATATTTTCCGTAACCCTTTCAATCCACCAGGTATGGTACTTCCATGATGACGATATCCTTGCGTGATAATAACACTTTGCGCAACGTATCGGCCGTCCTGGAATGCAGCAGATTGGTAACGCCTCTCCGCGGGATAAATTGCGGCACGATGATGCTGATGATCTCGTTTGGCGACCGGTTTTGATCGATCTCCTCAACGTATTCCAACAACGGCTCGATGAAGAGGCGGAAAGGCGATTCGATTACCACCAGTCTGTAGCCTTCGCCCCACATTTCCCACTTTTCCTGAGTTCGTTTGGTTTCCACCGGGTCAATGGATACATGAACCGCTGTGATGTCATCCGAGAGGGTCTTGGCATAACGCAGCGCGGTGAGCGTACCTTTGTGAACTCCGCTTACCAGCATCAGCACACGCTGGTGCACGATGCGCGTTGGGGGAGAGAATTCATCCAAAGACAGGTCTCTCGCAAGTGTCCTGTAATGCTTATGTATGGCGGAAAAAACGAACACCAGCGCCGGGATAAGAATCACCACGATATACGCGCCATCAGCGAACTTGGTCACAGCAAAGATGATCATCACCACGAATGTGATGAGAGCGCCAAATCCATTGATGAACATTTTGTGTTTCCAGCCATTATCGTGCTTCAGGATTGAACCACGTTCCTGTACTTCTTGCCCCAATGCCAACTTACCTGATTTCCACCAGCGCCTCGCCATACCAGATTGTGATATGGTGAACGATAGGAACACGCCGATGGCATACAGTGGGATCAACCTGGAGACGCTCGCCTGAAAAAGAATGATCAGCAGTGATGCCACGATTGCCAGCGCTGCGATCCCTCTTGAATACACCAGGCGGCTGCCGCGATAGGTCAACTGCCTGGGTAGATAACCATCTGCAGCGGCGATGGCGCTTAAACGAGGAAAGTCAGCAAAAGCCGTGTTCGCTGCCATCACCAGGATGATCGCGGTCGAGGCGATGGTTCCAAGATAAAGCAGTCCCCTGCCATTAAATATTGTTCGCGCCAGCTGCGAGATTACCGTCTCTTCTTCCGAAGGCATCACCCCCACATGATTCCCCAAAAAAGTGATTGAAAACATCATGGATCCCAGGATCAATGCCATGATGATCAGCGTTGTGCCGGCATTCTTGCTGCGCGGTTCCTTGAAGGCTGTGATGCCATCCGAGATCGCCTCAACACCAGTCACCGCGGAGGTACCGCTGGCAAAAGCCTTTAGGATGAGGAAAACCGTCACCGGTTGCAATACTGATTCTGAAAACACCAGGTCCATTGGTGGCGAATCCACGCTTCCCAACGTCCCCGCTATCAGACGAATGAATCCCACAATAACATTGATATACATCATAACCAGGAAGAAGTATGTGGGAACAGCGAAGGTGATCCCCGACTCTTTAACACCCCGCAGGTTCACCAGCATGATCAGCAGTACAAAACTCACGGCAACGGGCACTTTGTACGGTTCAACCGCCGGAAAAGCCGATATTAATTGCGCGACACCTGACGAAATAGAAACAGAAACCGTCAGAATGTAATCGGTCAGTAGCGCCGCGGCTGCAATTTGCGCAGGAATAGCGCCGATATTATCACGCGCCACGATAAATGAACCGCCTCCGTTCGGGTAGGCGTGAACCGTTTGTTCATACGAAAAGATGAGGATGGCCAGCAGCGCGCAGATGCCGATAGCTATTGGCACTGAAAGGTGAAAGGCGGTGACCCCCGCCGCGGCGAGAATGATAAGGATTTCCTGCGGAGCGTATGCCACTGAGGACATCGCGTCTGATGAAAAAACTGCCAATCCCAGCACCTTACCGATCGTCTGGTGCGGTGCATCAGCGGTGGAAAGCGGCCTGCCTACTAAAAAACGGCTCCAGCTCCTGCCGGACTGATATTCTGTCGCGCGGCGGAAAACAGTGGAACCGTTGCCTTCTTCAATTTTCATCGATTTTTCCATCCAGCAGTCATTATGACAAAGGCTGGGATTATACTTTCACTTCTCGCTCTGGTCAATCACAATGAAAAAATCATATCATCATTTTGCCATAATGGACGAACAATCCATCACGCAACGGCCTTCTGACGAAATATCATACCCTGGTAAGGGTGGAGTGAAATGTCATTTCCATAGATCACTTCTTCATGGAATAGGTTGCTGAAGAGGCTAAATCCTGCCGGGTAGGGCAGCTTCACCCGCTGTGTGATGTTGCTCAGGTTAAGGGAGATTGTAAAATTACCCATCTCATCCCAACGTCTGTAAACAAGAACATCATCGTTTTTTCCGTCAATTTCCTGGTAATCACCGGTTTGCAGCGCTGTGTATTGTTTCCTCAAGGAGAGCATGGATCGATAGAATTTTAACAATGAACCGCTTTCTCCATCCTGAACGCGCACGTTGATACCGGCAGCGTGGTCCGGGTTTACCGGTAACCAGGGTTCCACCTCAGGAGGGCAAAATCCTCCATTGGGGTCATCGGACCACTGCATAGGGGTGCGGTTTCGATCCCTGCCCATCATCGCTCCTCTCAGCACAGCGCTCCGCTCATCCGAACCCATTACCTTTCGCTCGAGGTCGGCGTAAAGCAGGCTCAGAGGATCACGGAATTTGCCGGGGTCTTCGATGATGAGGTCAGACATACCAATCTCTTCACCGTTGTAAAGGAACGGCGTCCCCTTGAGTGTCAGCAACAGCATCAAGTGAAGTCTGGCCATAATGGGATTGTGAATCCCATCACCGTACATCGAATACACACGCGCTGAATCATGGTTGCCAAGCGTATTGCACGGCCAGGCACCTGCCGGTAGGGCAGCCAGTCGTTCACGTTGATTCTTGCTCACATGCCCGGTGGTCAGGCGTAACGTGCGCATCAACGGAAAATTGAAATTCAGTTGCAATTCATCATCCCCGCTTCCGTAGAAGGCAATATCATCGGTCTCTCCGATCAAGACCCGGTCTTCATATTCGTCGATCACCCCCCGCAGCTCCTTCATCAGTTCATGCACATCGGGTCGATCGGATTGGTAACGGAACATCTCCATGAAGTACGCCAGTACCTTCTCATCTGCTTCAGGGTTGGCGCTACCGTTTGCCAGCCGGTAAAGCCCCTCCTGGCTCAATCCAGCCGGGATGGGCGGGTAATCCTCGTCCTCGAAGACTGTGCCGATCGCGTCAAGCCTGAAGCCGTCAACTCCCATATCCAGCCAGAAGCGCGCGACATTGAACAAGGCTTGCTTTACTTCAGGGTTATGCCAGTTCAGGTCGGGTTGTTCCTTAAAGAAAAAGTGGTAATAGAAGGCTGAAGTTGGCGCATCGTATTCCCAGGCTGAGCCCCCAAAGGTTGAATACCAGTTATTGGGTGGCGTTCCGGCTTTGCCATCCTTCCATACATACCAGTCACGTTTGGGGTTATCCCGACTCGAACGGGATTCGATGAACCACGGATGCTGGTCAGATGTGTGGTTGAGAACAAGGTCGAGCACCAGTTTCATTCCACGCTCATGCAACCCTTCCAGGAATTGCTTGAACTCGGCCATTGTGCCGTATTCCGGTGCTACCTCCTGGTAATCAGAGATGTCATATCCGCAATCCACATAAGGCGAAGGATAGTGCGGTGATAGCCAGATAGCGTCAACCCCGAGCTGCTGCAGGTAATCCAATTTCGCGATCATACCAGCGAAGTCGCCAATGCCATCACCGTTACCATCAGCGAAACTGCGCGGGTATATCTGGTAAAAAACTGCCTTATGCCACCACTTTGAAGCTGTGTTGTCCTTCATGAGCACTCCTGAAAACTACCTGATAATTTCACCAATGAGGGAATTCCCATCATAAGAATCGATCCTGACCTGATCAATGTGATTGCCCCGGTCTGAATCCGACGGCGCAGTGACCTGTAGATAATTATCTGTCAATCCGTGCAGCAGCCAACCGCCAGCGTTTCGCTGTACAGCTGATTCCCACAAAACGAGCATCTGCTGGCCGAGGTGCCTGCTCGCGTAACGCTTCGCAGACCTTGCCAGTTCCTCGCGCATCAAAAGCCCCCGTTCTTGCGCGATACTGCCATGTACCCGACCCGGCAGCCTGGCCGCTGCAGTGCCCGGCCGCGCAGAATACTTGAACACGTGCCCCCCTGAAAAATCCATTTCCTTCACAAATTCAAGGCTCTCATGGAACTCCGCTTCCGTCTCGCCCGGGAAACCCACGATGATGTCGGTGGTGACTGCCAACCCGGGTATACACTCTCGCGCATTGTGCAACAACTCACGATAATCCACGGGTGTGGTGTGGCGCGCCATACGCTTGAGCACACCCACCGACCCGGATTGCAATGGAAGATGCAGGTGCCGGCACATGCGCGAATCCTGCCAGAGCGTGAAGAATCGTTCATCCAGATCCCACGGCTCGGTTGAGGATAAGCGGAGTCGCTCAACGGGCGAGTACTCCAGCAGGAAGGCCACCAGGTCAGCGAGGGTTTCATTTCCGTCCAAATCCCTCCCCCAACAGCCCAGGTGCACACCTGTCAACACCACTTCGCGGGTTCCCCCGGCGATCGCCGCGGTCAACTCCTGCAGTACCTTTTCCCTAGGCACGCTAATCGCCTCGCCGCGCGCAATGCGTGTTACGCAAAACGTGCACAGGTTATTGCATCCATCCTGTACTTTTATGAATGCCCGCGTCCTTTTTCGCGCCCCCGGCAGTGATTGCCGCGCCAGGGGTTCATCATCAAACAACTCACCCTGACCCAGTATCAACCCCGGGATGTGGTTTTTCTCGTTGTTAGGCACCACCAGTGAGACCCCCGGCATCGTGCCGCTTTCGTCCGGCTCCAGAGTTGCCAGGCAGCCGGTCACAACGATCCTGGTTGCGCCAGCGCGCTGCGCCTGCCGCACCTTCTGACGTGAATCTGAAGCCGCTGCAGCGGTAACCGCGCAGGTATTCACCACCACCAGGTCAGCCTCCTCAGCTGTTTCCAGGATGATGTGTCCAGCTGCTCTGAACTTGCCTGCCAGGTGTTCGATCTCCGCCTGATTGAGCCTGCATCCGACGGTGTCAAAATAGACTTTCATGATTACGGCTGGTATACCTTAAAATTATCGAAAAATACCATTACACCGGGTTCATTGTACGCACCAGCGATCAAACCGACCTGTCCCGATTTGAACGAATCATCTATCACTTCAGCCAGGAGTGTATCGTTGACGCTCAAACTGAGCATGTTACCCTTGCAGGTAGCCTGCAGGTGATTGACCACCCCGCCCAAACGGATGGCATCGCTGAATCCCATGTTACCGTTTTCTGATGCCATGACCAATTTTCCGTCCAGATATTTGAAGATTCCGTAATAGCCATCGTGGCTCAAAACGAAACCATAATAATTGCGATCATCCTGAAAACGGCAGATGACGCCAAAATTATCATTCGTGGGTCCATCTGCCAGCACGGCATCTACTTCGATGCGTGCGTCAGTAAAATTTTTCCCGTTCACTGACCAGTACATGAAATTTGGCAGGTAGACTGAAAACATCACCCCATCGTAGATAAAATCGATCTCACCACCATCTTTTTCCATCGTCCCCCAGCCGTTTGGTGTTTTCGAGAAGTCATCCTCGAACAGCAGCTCACCAGAATTCTTCTGACCTCTACCCGGTACACCTGCCTGGCCGCATGCCGTGAGGATCAGACTGCAGAGAAACACGATCACAATGATGAGAGGAGTGATTTTTCTGTTCACTTTTTCCTGACGTTTAACAAAATTATTATACCTTTTCGCAGTCTACTTCGCACCATTTTCTTTGAGCAGCCGATTGGCCATCTCGCGCAAGCGGTCATCGCGCGCCGCCGTAGCTGCCCGGCGCAGGTATTCAAATGCGATCTCATTCTCATCACGGTACAAGTTGACCTGACCAAGGTGGATCAGGATGGCCGCCTCCTCCGGGTCGCGCTCCAAAGCCTGCAGGAAGAACCTTTCCGCGCTGTCGAGGTCGCCTAATAGCAGGTAGACTGTTCCCAGCAGGTCCATCATCACCGGGTTTTCCGCGTCGAGCGCCAGCGCCTGGCGGGCGGCTTCCAATCCGGTGCTTTCCACCTGGTAATTGTGCAGGATGCTGAACTCCGCCAGTGCCTGCCATGAATCGATGTTCCTTACATCAACCTCGATGGCGCGTCTGAAGTCCTGCATTCCCTCCTCCAGTTTACCCATTGCAGCCAAAGTCCTGCCGCTTTCTATCAACCATACAGCCACGTCCGGATTGGTATTGTGGGCTTGGCGAAGGTGTTCCAGCGCTTTCTCCATGTTACCCTCCCGGCGATAGTACAGCCCCAGCATCCCGTTGACTATTTCACCACTCGGATCAAGCGCCAGTGCCTTCTCCAGGCTTGGCCAGCCATCAGCACCCGTCTGCTGCTGCGTCTCACCCAGCAGCGCCCAGGCGCTGGCATTCTGCGGCAGCGCTTCTACCGCCATTTGAAAAGAGGCTAACGCCGCAGTCCATTCACCTGCCTTTGCTTGTGCCTGACCCGCGTAAAGGTACCATTCACCACTGGCCGCCGCTTCGCCATACCCGTGGATGACCTGGATAAAATACGAAGCAGCCGCGGCGCGGGAAGCATCAACCCTTGCCAGTTCCAGGTGCGCTAGCGCGTTGCCGGGGTCCGTAGTCATCTTGTGAATTCCCAACTGATAATTTACTTCGCTGCTGCCCGGTTCAGCTCTATTAGCCTTTTCCAACAGTTCGAGCATGTTTTTACGATCACCCAGGGGTCCAATTAAGGCAGCCGCCTGCAGCAGAACGAAAGTATCACCTGTATCAATGGAACCCAGCACATGCCTGGCCGCGTCCCCGTAACCGTTATTGATGAGCATATCCCCCAGCCACACCTGCCCCAGCGGGTCAAGTTGACCAAGTTCCTGTGCCTTCTCAAACGCTCTGAGCGCGCTTTGCTCATCGTCGCCGTCCATGTACAGGCGGCCGAGCCGCTGCCAAAGGTCACCGCGCCAGGGTTGGAATTCCAGTACACCTTCGAGAGCAGAGCGTTCACCCCCCGCGTCCCCTCCGGTTAAGGCCGCTCTCTCCTCTCGAAGAAAGCGGGTGAGATCAGTTGGCGAAGTTCCTGCGTTCGGTAGGAACGCGAACCCCAACGGCAATAAAAGAATGGATAACAGCAAAATTTTTGCGCGCAACTTCATATGCTTATTATATTCCACCAGGTTGGGTCGGCAAAATTCCTACTCTCCTATCGCTTGACACCAATTTAAGCGTATGGTAAATTCACATTATCGCAGGCGATGAGGGGATGTATTCCCTCCGCTATCACATATTAAGAGATGGAGAGTAATAGCATGGCTGAACGATTTGTTGGAACTGTGAAGTGGTTCAACCCCGCCAAGGGGTACGGTTTCATCGGGCGCGAAAATGCTGAAGATGTCTTCGTGCATTTTTCCGCAATTGAAATGGAGGGATACAAGGTTCTAAAGGAAGGGCAGCAGGTGGAATTTGCCATCGAAAAAGGTCCCAAGGGCCTGCAGGCTGCCGAAGTCAGACCTGTGGAATAAATAAATCGAATAGCTAATAAAAGCAGAGCCACATGACTCTGCTTTTTTATTTAATTTAGTGAATTTCTCATTCGTTCGAGTGCCTTATCCAGCGTCTCACGTGCACAGCCGAAGTTCAAGCGCACAAATCCCGCTCCCGGTTCTCCAAATTCCGCGCCGTTATTAAGCGCCACCCTTGCGTTCCGGTGAAAATGCTCGCACGGGGGTACAGTGAGCTCCAGGTTCCGGCAATCCAGCCAGGCCAGGTAGGTGGCTTCGGGTTTCACCATGTGGATGCGCGGCAGGTGCTGCGCCAGGTAATCCATCAGATGATCACGGTTCCACTCAAGGTAAGCCATCACCTCTGCCAGCCACGCCTCACCACCGCGGTAGGCCGCTGCTGCCGCGGCCATCCCCAGCAGGTTCACCCCGCCCATCAGCCCGCGCCGCGCCGACCTGACGCGTTTCCGCAGTTCGTTGTTGGTACAGATCAGCATCGAACAGTCCAACCCGGCAATATTGAAGGTCTTACTCGGCGCGATGAGCGTCACGGTGCTGGATGCGACTTCTTGATCCAGCGAAGCGATGGGAATATGCTGGTAACCGCTGTACACCAGGTCGCAGTGGATCTCATCTGAGATGATGATCATGCCTTTCCGGAGGCAGATTTCAGCCATCCTTATCAGTTCATCGCGGGTAAACACCCTCCCCAACGGGTTGTGCGGGTTGCACAGCAGGAACGCTTTAGTGTCCCTTTCTATCGAAGAAGAAAAAGCATCCGGATCCACCCGGTATTGCCCATCTTTTCCGGGCAGGATATTGTTGAATACCGCACGCGCTCCAGCCTTGAGCGGCGCATCGAAGAATGGCGGGTACACCGGTGGCTGCAGCAGGATCGAGTCACCGGGTTTCGTAACCGCCTGGCAAGCCAGGTTGAACCCCGAAACCACCCCGGGCACCAGCAGAATATCCTCTGGTGTGATTTTCCAATCGTACAGTCCGTCCATACGCGCAACCACCAGCTCTTTGAGTTCCTTCGATTCCAGCGCGTAACCGAACACGCCATGGGCCACCCGTTGCTGCAGTGCTTCGATTACCGCCGGAGGGGAGGTGAAATCCATGTCAGCCACCCACAACGGCAGCACGTCCTCCTCGAATAGTCCCCACTTTACACTGTCGGTATTCCTGCGTTCAGGTGTTTGAAACATTTGCACCTCTATTGATGGATTTGGTATTCAAAGATTATAGTACAACCTTTTCCTTCACCCCCTCTTCCACGCTGATTCTGATATACTTTTTAAGCATGAACCCGCAAAGTGATATTCCTCGCCTTGAACTTCTCGCAGCAGCCAACTGGCGCGATCACGAGCTGCTTGACAGCGGCTCTGGTATGAAACTTGAGCGTTTCGGGTCATACCGCCTGGTGCGCCCAGAAGCCGAAGCTGTGTGGCAGCCCGCCTTGCCTGAAAGCGAGTGGCGCTCTGCAGACGCAATTTACAAACCCGCGCCTGAAGAAAACGGTGGTCACTGGGAATACCGCAAAAAACTCCCCGCCCGTTGGAAAATGGGCTACGGTTCGCTCTCTTTCTGGGCTCAAACATCTGCCTCACGCCACCTCGGTGTCTTTCCCGAGCAGTCCTGCCAGTGGGACTGGGCAGAGAAGGTCATCCGCCTTGCCGGTGGTAAACCGCGCGTGCTCAACCTTTTTGGTTACACCGGTATCGCCTCGCTCTCCGCCGCTGCCGCTGGTGCCCAGGTAACCCACCTGGACGCTTCACGCAAGGTCATCACCTGGGCGCACGAAAACCAAACGCTCAGCGGGTTGGATGGACTGCCCATTCGCTGGATGCTGGACGACGCAGTCAAGTTCGTGCAGCGTGAACAACGTCGCGGCAGCCGCTACGACGCCATCATCCTTGACCCACCCAAGTTCGGCCGCGGACCCAAAGGAGAGGTGTGGGACTTTTATAAATTACTCCCCGACCTTCTCGCGGCTTGCCAGGCGATCCTTGTACCTGATCCGCTTTTCATACAACTCACCGCCTACGCGGTCAAAGCATCCGCCGCCACCCTTTACGCGGCTGTGAGCGAGATGTGCCACGCTTTCGAAGGGGTTACCACCGCCGGCGAGATCGGTTTTCTGGAATCTTCAGCCAAACGCTACCTTTCCACAGCCATCTTTGCCCGCTGGTGCCGCGCAGACGTTCATCAAAATCTCACAAAAGTAGAGAATAAACCCTGACCAGGAGTACCTATGAACCTTAACCGATTCCCATACGCCCACACTTTCTCCATCGTCGCCCGCGACCCGGAGACCGGAGAATTGGGTGTGGCGGTGCAATCCCACTGGTTTTCGACCGGATCGATCGTCATCTGGGCGGAACCGGGCGTGGGTGTGGTTGCCACCCAATCCGTGGCTGAGGTCAGTTACGGACCACTGGGGCTCATTGCCATGCAAACTGGAAAACCAGTTTCCATCGTATTGGCGGACTTGCTGAAGAAAGACGAGAACCGCGATGCGCGCCAGGTTGCCATGGTAGATGCCAAGGGCAACGTAGCAGTGCATACCGGCGCTCGCTGCATCGCCGAGGCTGGGCATCACACCGGGCACCAGTACTCGGTACAGGCCAACATGATGCTCAGAAACACTGTCTGGCCAGCCATGGCTGCTGCTTTCGAAGCCTCTTCTGGTCCGCTCGCTGATCGCCTTCTTGCCGCCCTTGATGCCGCCCAGGCGGAAGGTGGCGATATCCGCGGCAAACAGTCCGCGGCTATGTTGGTCGTCACGGGAGAAGCTCCTGTTCAACCATGGAAAGGCATTTTGGTCGACCTGCGCGTTGAAGATCACCCCGAACCACTTGCTGAGCTGCGCCGCCTGCTGAACGTGCAGCGTGCCTACGAACACATGAACAGCGGAGACGAACTTCTCAGCCAAGGGAAGGTTGATGAAGCTTTTTTAGCCTACCGTGAAGGTGCAGCGCTTGCTCCCCATCTCGATGAGCTGCCCTTCTGGCAGGCCGTCACCCTGCTGGATTCCGGCAGGGAGGAGGAAGCGCTGCCTATCTTAAGACGCATCATAAAATCCGACCCCAACTGGCTGCTCGTGCTCGAACGCCTTCCTGCTGCCGGGCTCCTCAAAGCCGATGCTGAAATGCTGCAGCGCTTGAAAAAGCTCAAGGCATGAATGATGCCCAGTGAATAAATTCAAAAAATGTAACAGTAATTCCTGGTCCAGGATTCTTATTCAATAATGCTATACTATCTTCAACCGGGTTGAGCATCAGGCTCCCTTCCAACGAGGAGGAAATATGGAAAGATACAAAGTTACCAGCGGCACCAGTGTGGATCTCTCTAAGTGGGACCCGCGCGACACCGGCGATTTCGACGGTGGCAAAAAGGATGGACGTGAAGAGCTCGTTGACCTCAACAAAGAACTCGAGGAACTTCAGGAACTGCTTTACGCCGAGCAAAAACATAAATTGCTTATCGTCCTGCAGGGCATGGACACTGCCGGTAAGGATGGCGTCATTCGCCGGGTTTTCGAAGGCGTCAACCCGCAGGGGGTCAAAGTTGCCAGCTTCAAGGTGCCCACTGCCGAGGAGCTGAGCCGTGATTACCTGTGGCGCGTCCACAAAATGGTGCCGGGCAAGGGCGAGATCGTCATTTTCAACCGCAGCCATTATGAAGATGTGCTCGTGGTACGCGTTCACGGTATGGTTTCACCGGAACTTTGCCGCAGGCGCTACAAAGAGATCGTGGACTTCGAGCGCATGCTGGCGGATAACGGCACAACGATCCTCAAGTTCTACCTCAACATCAGCCTCGAGGAACAAAAGGAGCGCCTGCAGGCTCGCCTTGACGACCCGCAGAAGATTTGGAAGTTCAACCCCGGGGACCTTGGCGAACGCAAACTCTGGCCGGATTACATGCAAGCCTACGAGGAGGCCATAGCAGCCACCAGTACGAATTTCGCCCCCTGGTACATCGTCCCCTCAGACCGTAAATGGTATCGCGACCTGGTGATCGCGACTCTGCTGGTGAAATCGCTAAAAGACCTCAAAATGAACTTTCCGCCACCTGAAGAAAACCTTGATGGGATTGTTATTGAATGAACTGTATGTCAAAGACGACCAACAAATTTACTAGCAAAAAAGGAGATTCTCATGAACCTGTACATTCTGCGCCACGCCGATGCCGAAAAACGCGACGAAGAGAAATACCCCGATGATAACCTGCGCCCGCTGGTTAAAAAAGGCAAGAATAAGACCGAGAAGATCGCCAAATTC
>CAYMGO010000009.1:33953-40996 GCA_964390015.1 uncultured Anaerolinea sp.
ATTTCCAGGCCAGGGTGCTCGAGGAGGCTGCTGATTCCCGCAACCCTCCGCTGGAAAGGCTGAAATTCCTCTCCATCTTCGGTTCGAACATGGACGAGTTCTTCATGGTGCGGGTGTCGGGGATCAAGAAGTTACGCAGAGGCCGTTCCCCTGACTTCTCACCCGATGGGTTAACCCCTCGCGAACAGCTGCGCCTGATCCGCAAACGCGCCTTGAATCTGTATACAACAGCTCATTTCCTGTACCGTGAAGAGATCCAGCCTGCGCTTGATGCAGCCGGGGTTCGCATACTGCATTACGACAAACTGAACGATGCCCAAAGAGCCGCTGCAGACGCGTATTTCCAGCAAATTGTTTACCCCGTACTCACTCCGCTGCTGCTCGACAGCGCCCACCCTTTCCCGCACATATCCAACCTCAGCTTGAACCTGGCCATCATAATCACCGGCCCAAAGGGTGGCGAGAAGTTCGCCCGCCTCAAGGTCCCGGAGACTCTGCCACGCCTGGTACAACTTGATAACACAGCTGGACTTCCGCAGGGTGGGGCAACTGCGAAAGATAAATGCTTCACCTGGCTCGACCAGGTCATCGCTGCCAACCTTTCAAGCCTCTTCCAGGGCATGAAGATTATTGAATCCCACCCCTTCCGCGTGGTCCGCGACGCTGATATCGAGATCCAGCAGCTGGAGGCTGACGACCTTCTCAAAGCGATGGAGCGCACACTGCAAAAGCGCAAATTCGGCTCAGTGGTGAAGATCGCCATCCACCGCTCGATGCCCAAACGCATCCGCAAGCTGTTGATTGAGAACCTGGCAGCCCGCGCTTCCGACCTGTACGAGGATCGCGGCATTCTTGGAATGAGCAGCCTGACCGAGGTTTACCGGTCTGCTAACCGTCCTGATCTCAAATACCCGCCTTACATTCCCGCCATCCCCACCCCCCTGCAAGGCTTGGAAACGCCAGTTGATATCTTCGGGCGCATCCGCTCCGGCGATGTACTCCTGCACCACCCTTACGACTCCTTCACACCTGTGCTGGCTTTTTTACAGGCCGCCGCCAGTGACCCCGATGTACTCGCGATCAAACAAACGCTGTACCGCGTGGGTAATGATTCGCCGGTGGTTAGAGCACTGCTCACAGCCGCACAGGCTGGCAAACAGGTGGCAGTGCTGGTAGAGCTCAAAGCGCGTTTTGACGAAGAAAGCAATATCAGCTGGGCGCGCACGCTCGAACAGGCCGGCGCACACGTCATCTACGGCGTGGAGGGATTGAAGACCCACTGCAAGATCGCCCTTGTCGTACGCCGCGAAGGCGCTGCCATGCGCCGCTACCTGCACCTCGCCACCGGCAATTACAACGCCGTCACTGCTAATGTATATGAAGATATCGGTATGTTCACCTGCAACGAAGACCTGGCAGCGGATGCCAGCGACCTGTTCAATTACCTCACAGGTTATTCAAAGATGCGAGATTTCCGCGAGCTTCTTGTCGCCCCGCTGAACCTGCGCCGGAGACTTGAGGGGCTCATCGATGCCGAGATCGAGCACGCGCGCGCTGGCAGAAGTGGTTATCTCGCCATCAAGGTAAACGCGCTCACCGACCCCGAAATGATCAGGCTTTTATATGAAGCATCAAACGCCGGCGTGAAGATCGACCTCATCGTTAGAGGTATGTGCTGCCTGCTGCCGGGTGTGCCTGGCATGAGCGAGAACATCCGCGTCGTCAGCATCCTCGGTCGTTACCTCGAGCACAGCCGCGTCTTCTACTTCGCCAACGACGGTAAGGAGCGCCTCTACCTGGGCAGCGCCGACCTGATGAGCCGCAACCTCGACCATCGAGTCGAGACCCTCTTCCCGGTCAGAGACCCTGCGCAAATCCACTACCTGCGCGACGTGCTGCTGGAAACCTGCCTGCGCGATAACGACTCCGCCCGCGACATGACCGCTGAAGGGGATTACCTGCGCCTGCAGCCCGCTGGCGAACAACCCCGCATCAATCTGCAGCAATCCCTCATGCGTTCCCGCCCTGACTTCAAAATCAGCTAGCGTGGTATAACTTGCACCAAAAAAAATCAACAGAGAGGAACAATGACAAATTCATCGATCACCTATCAAGAACTTCGGCTCAAGCCTTTTTCCATTTTTGATGACCAGTGGTTTCTGCTCACCTGTGGCGACCTGGAAAACCATCACTTTAACAGCATGACCATCTCCTGGGGCAGCATTGGCATCATGTGGAACAAGCCTTTTGTCCAGGTAGTGGTCAGACCCACCCGTTACACCTTTGAGTTCATGAATCAGTATGCTGATTTTTCTCTTTGTGCCTTTCCTGAAACCTGCCGCGACGCGCTCTCGCTCCTGGGATCAGAATCCGGCCGTGATGGCGACAAGATCTCCAGGTCAGGCCTAACTCCGTTGGCGGGTACACAGGTGAGATCACCGGTTTTTGCAGAAGCTAACCTGGTCTTTGAATGCCGTAAGATATATTTAGATGGCTTCGATCCCCAGCAATTTATCGACCCCGCGATTGAACGTGTATACAAAAATAATGTTTATCACACCGCCTACTTTGGAGAAATCCTTTCCATTAGCGGTGATCGAACTCTCTACATCTAAGTTAACACTAGGAAACCCGGAGCCTGTTAATACTCCGGGTTGTTCCTCTTTTCCAATATGACGCTTTCCTTGAATGAAAGATCAAAAGCCGAAACAACGGATTTTTAAGTTGAATGTTCAACTATTGGGAAGCCAGCCGCTTAAAAGCAAACAAAAGATACGGATGAATTAAGAACCATGAGAGTTACATGTTACGATTACCTGCAATTCAAGTTTTCGAGACCTGAATTACACAATTCTTTTACCAACATCTCAGAACGCATTGCGCTTCCTTGCGAATTAAGATGATAGATCGTGTCAAACATATAATCATCAGAAAAATCAGCTTCAGCAGGTGTATTTAATACCAGGAAATTAAGTTCGCTCCGAAGGATCTCATCCAGTTTGCTTAACTTTTCGAGTGTCGATTTATTGGCTATCGTCACTGTGTTCGGGTAAACAAAAACAAGCTTCGCGTTTTCTTCAACCACGTAGCGATTAAACTTGTTTAGTTCCTTGATTGAATCTTTCAACCAGTAATTGGGTACTTCGTAGCCCAATCGAAATTGCAGATCCGTATCCGGTTTAGCTGCAAGAATATTTGTCAATATATCACCTGTGAGGGGATCAAAAGCTGCTCTTGAATAGATGCTCATATCACTCTTACAGAATTCGCAACTTGGATTTCTTTCCAATTCGATCATGTTCTTAATCGCACCAGTGTGTACAGATGGGAACACTCTCATCAACCACCAGATTTCACAAAATGACGAAATATTTCTCCAACTCGCAGGATTTACGATCATCATTTGGGAAAGGACTTCCCCGCCGTTCAGGCATTTAAACAAACTTTCATATTCAGGTGATATGAGTACGATGTCACTTGAATTAATAAATGGTTTTACTTCATTTATCGTAAAACGCAAACCAAGCCCACCTTGTAAACCTGCGTTTACTACGGGCAAACCAATTCCTTCACTAACAATACTGCTGTTGAAACCAAACGCCACATTTGAACCACCGACAAGGATAACTTTCGGTGAGGCTGTTTCATGCATCAGATCCCTTTTTTCAAAGACCCCTGCAAGATAACTGTCAAGATTGTTTTTCCTGTACCACTGAAAAAACACAACGTTGATTATTAAGGTAACCAACAAAATACCAAACATGATAAACAATGGAAGCAGGCGGTTTTTAGAACCTAAAATAGACAAATGGATTCTCCCCACGGGTAAACACACCAAAGATTGTTATTGAAAGCAGCATGATCAGGTAAACACTCCAACGCAGCCAGGATGGGGTAGTTTCAAAATCAAACTTCTCCTTCCTGATCTCAAGGAACACTTCCACAACAATGATCACAAGTATCCATAGCCGCGCTGTAATAAAGTCAAATACATAAACATTCGATAATACTTCGTGTAAATCGTAACGCATTTGACCCGATACGATGATATTTTGAAATATCGTAACCGCGGCGTCGAGGTTTTCTGCACGGAAGATTAACCAGCTAAAGGACAACACCACAAAATTTATCAGTATAAGCATCACGTTGTGTATTGTGTGTTTTTCCCTGTCCGGTCTGGTTATTCGGCTCTTATATAAGACAACCATGACATAGAAAATTGCGTGGAACATTCCCCAAATAATGAACGTCCAGCCGACACCGTGCCATATACCGCTTAAAAGCATTGTAATTAATGGAGGAATTACCAAAACGAGGAAACCTGTGGTTTTCCTGGTCTTCTTGAGAAAATAACGCCTTAAGGGATAAAAGATGTAATCCCTCAACCAAGTGGAAAACGACAGGTGCCAGCGGTTCCAAAACTCCATGATATTTCTGGCGAGGTAGGGCCTCTTGAAGTTCGCCACCAACTTAATTCCAAAAACCCGGGCAACACCAAGCGCCAGGTCTGTGTAGCCGGAAAAATCCATGTAAATTTGAAAGCTTAGAAAAACCAGGGAAATAACAATCGTCCAGCTGTAGTATTGCCCTGGATTATCGAACACTTCATTGACGTAGAAAGCCAATCGATCAGCAATAACCAGTTTTTTAAATAGACCGAATAACATCAGTCGTGCACCTGCTGCAATATTCTCCCACTTGAAATCAGCGGAAACACGCAGCTGCGGTATAAGTTTGTTACTACGCTCGATTGGTCCTGATAGCACTTTAGGGAAAAATCCCAGATAAAGTGCAAAAATTCCAGGATTCCTTTCAGCATTTGTAATACTTTTGGATACATCCAGAAGATAACTGATGTTCTGTAACGTAAAAAAAGACAGTCCTGCTGGCACTATGAGACTTCCATTATTAGAAACCATCAGGTTCACCAGTAGTGAATCTGGTGCAAGGATGTTGGAAAGGTATTTGAAAAAGAACAAAATCAGAACATTTAGTAAAATACCTGAAAACAGGATTACTGGCTTGTTCTTGTTGTTTGTTGAGCTAAGATAAAGACCGCACAGGTAATTGACGGTTTATGCTGAGTAGCAAAACTAGGATTGCCCAGGATGCAACTAAGAAGTAGAAGGCATAACTTACAACGAGTAATAATGGCCACCGCAAACTTCTGGGAAGAGCATAATATACCAGCGCCAGCGTTCCAACACTGATAAAAAGTATGAGTGGGTTTAAGTAATCTAATTGCATTAGTGATAATCGTCCCGGTCAGGCTCAGTCTTTCATTATACCAATAAGGGGATTTGAGTCATTCCGTGGCAAATGGCCATTCTGAAGCATTCTCTCAGGTAGAATCCTTAATTGGCTCAAGTTCCAGCCTAACCTCTGGAAATATTCTTTGCCCATAATGTACTTTCTCTAATTATTTTTGAATCTTTTGCCAACCAGTATGGAAATTTCCAGCCTGAAAACCGGTTATATGAGTCGCAGCTGATAATAGGCTGTTGTGTGAGGAATGATAAGGTCGCCTCTATTTAGAATTGTTGATATTACAACCTGCCCAGACCTTTTGGAAATCTATTTGACTTTTTTCCCTTCCCCTCCTACACTTAATCCATGCTCGCCAAGGTAAACGCCTGCGCTGTCATCGGCCTGGACGGGGTCATCGTCGACGTCGAGGTCGACCTCACCCCCGGCTTCAAACCGCCCATCATCATCGTCGGCCTGCCGGATGTCTCGGTGCAGGAGAGCCGCGAACGCGTGCAATCCGCCATCCGCAACACCGGGTTGGAGTATCCGCGCAAGCGTGTGCGTGTCAACCTGGCTCCCGCCACTGTACGCAAGGAGGGCTCGGCATATGACCTGCCCATCGCCCTCGGAATCCTTATCGCCAACCGCCAGCTGCCGCCACAATGCCTGCAGGACGGGCTGGTGATGGGCGAACTCTCGCTTGATGGCAGCGTGCGCCACATCCGCGGCGTGCTGCCCATGGCCGCCGTCGCCCGCGCGCAGGGCTTTAAGCGTGTCTTCGTCCCCGCGGAGGACGCCCCGGAGGCTGCCATCTTCCCCGACCTCGAGGTCATCCCGGTGAATTCACTGGCGGAACTTTACCAGCATCTCGTCGGGCAGGTCATCATCTCCCCACAGCCAGCCCTCGAAGTAGAGCATGTCACCGCCATTGTCCAAACCGACTTCCGCGAGATCAAAGGACAGGAGCACGTAAAACGCGCCCTCGAGGTCGCCGCGGCTGGCGCGCACAATCTGCTGATGATCGGCCCGCCCGGTGCCGGTAAGACGCTGATGGCGCGCGCCCTGCCCTCCATCCTGCCCTCCATGACCCTCGAGGAATCCCTCGACGTCACCCGCATCTATTCCGTCGCAGACGCGCTGCCGGATGGCATTCCGCTGCTCAAAAGCCGCCCCTTCCGCTCCCCGCACCACACCATCAGCCACGCCGGCCTGGTGGGTGGCGGCAACTGGCCGCACCCCGGTGAGATCTCGCTGGCGCATCGCGGCGTGCTTTTCCTCGACGAATTCCCGGAGTTTGGCAGCCGTACTCTAGAAGTGCTGCGCCAGCCTTTGGAGGATAAGATCATCACCATCAGCCGCGCCCAGGGCACGCTCACTTTCCCCGCCAACTTCCAGCTGGTGGCGGCGATGAATCCCTGCCCATGCGGCTATTACAGCGACCCCACCCGCGCCTGCACCTGCGCCCCGGGGATCGTCACCAAGTACCAGCGCCGCATCTCCGGCCCGCTGATGGACCGCATCGATATTCATGTGGAGGTGCCGCGCGTGGATTATGAAAAGCTCAGCGACGCGCGCCTCGGCGAGCCCTCCGCCGTGATTCGCGCGCGGGTGGAGAACGCCCGCCAGGTTCAGCGCGAACGCTTCGCCGGTACTACATTAACATCCAATGCGGATATGCACCCGGCGCAGGTGCGCCAGTACTGCGCTCTGGATGAACCCTGCCGAAGCCTGATGCGCGCAGCCATGAACCAGCTGCAGCTTTCCGCCCGCGCTTACCACCGCATCCTCAAGCTCGC
>CAYMGO010000010.1:0-40985 GCA_964390015.1 uncultured Anaerolinea sp.
TCAGTGTTTTGAAACGTTGAACAGGATATTGAGCACGTCCCCGTCCTTCACCACGTATTCCTTACCTTCCAGCCGCAGTTTGCCGTGGGTCTTCGCCTCGGTCATACCACCAAGCGCCACCAGGTCATCATAATGCACCACTTCGGCGCGGATGAAGCCCTTCTGCAGATCAGTGTGGATCTCTCCAGCGGCCTCGGGCGCGGTGGCCCCCCGCTTCACCGTCCACGCCCGGCATTCATCCGGCCCGACTGTAAAGAAGGAATGCAATCCCAGCAGATCATAAGAAAGACTGATCATGCGGCTCAGACTGGGCTCCTCGATGCCGTACTCTGCCAGGAAGAGCTCGGCTTCCTCTGCTGAGAGCTGCGCGATATCCATTTCGAGCTTGCCCTGCAAGCTGATCACCATGCTGCTTTGATGGGTGTAATTAACCGCCGGCTCAGGTTGGCCTTCAGCCAGGTTGAGCACGACCATCATTGGTTTTCGGCTGAGAAAACCGAACCCGGAGAGTAGTTTCTCCTCCTCTTCGCTGATCTCCACATCACGAAGTGGTACTTCGCCGGCCAGAATTTCATGCAAACGCGCAAAAAGCTCGTGTTCGCGTTCAATCAGTCCTTTATCCCTGCCCGCGCCTTTCTTTTTCTCTTCATCCAGTCGCTCCAGCTTGCGCTCTACCGCGATCAGGTCGTTGAGCACGAATTCGCTATCCATATTGAGGATATCACGCTGCGGGTTGACACTTTCGTGCACGTGAGGAACATTTTCGTCCTCGAAAACGCGCACCACGTGGATGAAACCATCCATCTGGGTCAGCTGGTTGAGCAGCGCACCCGAAATGCCGCTTTTGCCAGCGCTGCCGTCCAGCCCGGCTATATCCACATAGGTGACTTTGGCGTAAATTGTCTTTTTTGGTTTGAACATCGCCGAAAGCACATCCACGCGCTTGTCCGGCACATCCACCACGGCGGTGTGGATCTCGATCTTGCCGCTGGTTCCGGTGGGCTGCGTGGCGCGAGTAAGCGCGTTGAACAAGGTGGTCTTTCCTGATTGGGGTAATCCAATGATCCCTAAGCGCATGATCGTTTCCCTTGACCCTAGTGAATTTTACAGATATACTCTGCTCGTAAACGCCGGAGTGGCGGAATTGGCAGACGCGCACGACTCAAAATCGTGTTCCCTCGGGAATGTGGGTTCGATTCCCACCTTCGGCACAAGGATTATAACATTTTCTCCCCGCCTAATGGCGGGTTTTTTCTTCCAATAATTCGCTCAAGCCTTATTATTTCTAGAAATAATTAGAGGTTTTTCCTCAGAACCAGCCGTTCACCGCGCTGCGCCGCCCGCGCAAAACCCAGTTTGTAAAAAACCGATGCCTTACCCGTGAACAAGCTCATGGCGTTGATCTTTCCTTCTGCTTCGAGCGGGAAGGATTCAAGGATCTTCGCGCCCTGGCCGCTGGCGTAATCGATGGCAGCAGCGAGCAATTTCTCCATCAAGCCCTGGCGGCGGTAATCGCGGTGGATGAAGAAGCAGGGGATGACCCACACCGGTTGGTCATCAACGGGTGCCATGATTTTGGAAGTCGCCAGCCTTATGTAGCGCTCTCTCGGCGCCAGTGCCACCCAGCCAGCCGGCACGCCATCGGCGTAAGCGATGAGCCCCGGCTGCATCCCAGACTGAACGAGCGTTCGCAGCAATTCCTTGTGCCCCTCCTTGCCTGATTCTTTGAATTCGCGGTTGGTCATCAGGAACCATGCGCACCAGCAGCCAAAGCAGGCGCCATTCGGACCGAAGAGGATTTCAAAGTCCGCCCACCTTTCAAGTGTCAGCGGGTGGAACTCCCACTTTACTACTGTAATTGGCTTTCCTGGCATCAACCCTCCTTGGAAAATCCTTAATGGACATGAATAAGCCGAAAAAATTTCTTCCGCTTGTGCGCCTGCCCGCTTGACCAGATTGTACATCAATCACGTTGTTCTTGAGGACCCGTGAAAAGGTTGTTAATAACCTTTTCATGGATACTCCTGTATGAATGATGCGTTTTCACTTGCTAATTCGACGAATACTTCTCAAACAATCAGATTGTACAACAATCAGGCAGCCTGCGAGCGCTTCACTTACTGGAATTTTTACCTTATACGTTGTATACTCAATGATACAAAACATACGAAAAGAGGGCGCCCATGAAGGTTACTGTCACCCAACAACATCTGGCGCACGGACTGAGCATTGTCAGCCGCGCCGTATCTCCCCGCACTACCCTGCCGGTGCTGGCGAACGTGCTGTTGGCTACCGACGAGGGACGCTTGCGCCTTTCCGCCACCAACCTCGAACTGGGAATCACCTGCTGGATCCCGGCGCAGATCGAGGAAGAGGGCTCCATCACCATTCCTTCACGCACCCTTGTTGACCTGGTGGGAACCTTCCCACCGGATAACGTCAACCTGACCCTCAACGAGCGCAATCAGACGCTTAATATGGTGTGTAACAGCTCGGTGCACGACATCAAAGGCATTGACGCACAGGATTTCCCGCCCATGCCAGTGACCGACCCGGAGGAAGGCGTGGACCTCAACCTGGCGGACTTCAAGGACATGATCCAACAAGTGGCTTTTGCCGCCTCCGCTGATGAAGCCCGGCCGGTGTTACAGGGTGTGAAAATGGACGTGATCGACAACGAGATCACGCTGGCCGCCACCGATGGTTTTCGCATCTCGGTGCGCAAGGAATCGCTCTCAAACCCGGTCGAACAGGAGATTTCGATCATCATCCCCGCCCGCGCGATGAACGAACTGGCGCGCATCTTCAGCGAGGTTGATAAGTCTGTGCGTATGATCGTACCGCAGGCCCGCGGCCAGGTCATATTCCGCCTCAAAGACGCCGAACTGGTTTCACAGCTCATCGACGGCAACTTCCCCGATTACAAGGCCATCATCCCCAAGAGCGCCAAAACCAAGACCGTCATATCCACCCCGGCCTTTCTCAAAGCCTGCAGGCAGGCCGAAGTCATTGCCCGCGAGGGCAACAACGTGATCCGCCTGGATATCCAGCCGGAGGAGGATGGTCCCGGCAAGGTCGAAATCAGCGCCATCACCGAGGAAACCGGCCAGAGCGACATCTCGGTTGAAGCCAATATCGAGGGCAGCGGGCTGCTCATCGCCTTTAACGTGCGCTTCTTGCGCGAGGTGCTGGATGTCATCCACTCGCCCAACGTGGCGCTTGAAACCAACGCCAACAATTCCCCCGGCGTCATCCGCCCCATGGGTGACGAGGACTTCGTGCATGTGATCATGCCGATGCACCTCGGATAGCGACCATTTCCCCCTCTCCGTACGGAGAGGGGGTTTTATATTATAATTATTTCTAGAAATAATTAATGGATTTTTCTCCCAACACCTCAGAAAAGCTGCTCAATGTCACGCTGGCGCTGGCGCAATACCCCATCCTGGCGGTGCGCATCCGCGCGCGCATGCGTGAAGAATTATTTGCGCGCCAGGTCACGGACGCGAAGCGTTTTGAAGCCCGTGTGCGTGATAGCGCCATTAAATCACAAAAACTTGAGGGAGTAAGCAACCCGTACAGCGAGGAGACCTCTGACCTGTGGGAAACCCGCAAGTCCATTGTGCGCGATCACCTCACTGACCTGCTTTTCAGCCGCCACCTCTCATTTGAACTGCTCGAAACCCTCATCAAGGAAGTGCTGACCGAAAGGGGCATATCCTCTGACGAAATGCTGCTATCGATCAACCCGGAACTGGCGCCCCTTGACCTGGTGTTTGAACAGGCGCTGCTGATCGAGGGGCTTCCGGAAGAAAAACGCGCCCGTTACATCGCCCGCCTCGAGGAATCCAGGGTCGTGCTCATCCGCACCCTCATCAGTGATCAGCTGCGTTACATTAACATAGCCAAGGAATGGCTCACAATCCGGGACCTGGCCGAGATCCGCCGGCGCAAGATCGGCGGCGGGCGTATCGGCGGCAAATCAGCCGGCATGATCCTGGCGCAGCACATCCTGCAGAACAACAGCGACCTGAGCGACCTGCCCTGCCTTTCGATGCCCGAGTCCTTCTACGTCGGTTCCAACGAGTTTTACACCTTCATGGCCATCAACGACCTGTTAAAGTGGAATGACCAGAAGTACAAAACTGAAGATGAAATGCGCGATGAGTACCCGCACATTGAGGATGAATTCTTCAAGGGTACCTTCCCGCCGGATATCCTCGACCAGCTGCAAACGATGCTCATCAAGATCGGTAAACAACCGCTCATCGTGCGTTCCTCCAGCCTTCTTGAAGACAACTTTGGCACCTCGTTCGCCGGGAAATATGAAAGCATCTTCTGCCCCAACCAGGGATCTCTGGCGGAGAACCTCAAAGCGCTTACCAGGGCTATCGCCCAAATCTACGCCTCCACACTCAACCCCAACGCGCTGCTTTACCGCCGCAGCAAAGGCTTGTTGGATTACGATGAGCGCATGGCGCTGCTCATCCAGCTGGTCGAAGGCGACCAGTACGGCGATTACCTGATGCCGCATGCCGCCGGGGTGGCCTTCAGCCGCAATCTGTACCGCTGGGCGCCGCAGATTCGCAGTGAAGATGGCTTTGTCCGCCTGGTGTGGGGATTGGGAACACGCGCGGTCGACCGTGTAGGTAACGATTTTCCGCGCCTCATCGCCCTCAGCCACCCCATGCTGCGCCCCAGCAACGACCCGCTCTCCATCCGGCGCTACTCACAGCAGTATGTAGACCTGATCGACCTGAAAAGGAACAAGTACACCACTTTACCGATTCACCAGGTGCTGGCGGCGGATTATCCCCCGCTGCGTTACATTGCCCAGGTGGACCAGGACGGCTATTATGAATCCCTGCGTTCCGCCCTGATCAGTGACCCGCAGAACCTTGTGCTTACCTTTGACGTCCTGCTGCAGCGCACACCTTTTGCAGAGCGCATGAAGATCATCCTGAAATCGCTAGAGCAGGCCTATCACTCCCCGGTGGATGTGGAGTTTACCGCTAGCGTGGCAGATGACCCCGCCGGCAACCCGCATCTGTGCATCACCATCCTGCAATGCCGCCCCCAGGGTCATTTGATCGAGACTGAAGTCGAACGCATTCCATCAGCTCTCGCACCCGAGCGCGTGCTATTCTCCACGGATTTCATGGTGCCGCAGGGCAGGATCGGTGCGGTGGATTGGGTGATCTACGTGCAGCCCGAGGCTTACTTCGCGCTCAAGACCAACGCTGAACGCTCCGCCCTGGCGCGCACGATAGGCAAATTGAATGATATTTTGAAGTCTGAGTCCTTCATATGCATCGGTCCCGGCAGATGGGGCAGCTCCAACGCCGACCTGGGCGTGCCGATCAGCTATGGAGATATCTATCACGCCCGCGCCCTGGTGGAGATGGCAGGTGAGCACTGTGGGCTACCGCCGGAACCCTCACTGGGCACACATTTTTTCCAGGATTTGCTGGAATCTCAGATCTACCCCCTGGCATTGCAACTGGATGACCCGGCAACGGTCTTCAACCGCGCGTTCTTCGAAGGCGCTGAAAATCAACTTCTCAATCTGCTGCCCGATGCCGTTTTTTATAAAGATTGCCTGCGCGTGCTGCGGTTGGCAGATCACTACCCGGGGCAGACCCTGCGCGTGATCATGAACGACGAGATCAGCCGCGCCGTGGCTTATTTGGTGGACAAACAGGGATAAAAAAAGACCGGCTTCCTCACAGAGGCCGGTCTGATAGATTTAAGATCTCAGCGTGGATCTTCCTCGATCATATCGTCTTCTTCATCCTCTGGCAGGTCTTGTTCACTCACGTCATCCGGTAAAACCTCTTCCACCAGTTCGCCATCAACAACTTCGTCTTGATCGGCTTCGCTATCATCGCTATCATCACTGTCTTCGTCGTCCTCCCCATCACCCTCTTCTCCGTCTTCGAGTTCCTCCATCTCTTCCTCGAGTTCAGATTCCTCCTGCCAGAAGCGGTACAACAGGTATACGTTCAGCAGCAGGAAGATAGCGAGGATGCCCTCGATAGCCCAGGTATTCCAACCGATACCCTGCAGGAATACTGCTACCGCGTCCACGATCATGTGATAAAGCACAGCCAGGCCGAACCAAACGAATGAACGGTCGGCGATGGACTTCCATACCATCGTGGCAAGAACGATTTGTGTGGAAAGCGCGATGACGCGCTCAACACCGGGCAGCAGGCCTGTATGCCAGGGGTAAAGCCAGAACTGCTCTATCTGGAAGAGCATGTACTGTACTTCATTTGTAGATATACCCTTGGCGATCTGCGCCCCGGGATTGTAAAAAAGCACGGTAAAGAGCATGGCACCCGTGCCTAACACTGCCAGCAGGATGCTTTCTGCCCCTCCGTGCCCGACCCCCAGCGCGAAGGCTGAGCCGTACTTTTCCGTTTTCTTCCGCATCAGTTTAAAACCCACCCAACGCGCGGATTCCTCGCAAATGCCCGCCAGTAACCCGGCGAATACACCATTGACCACGGGCGCCCATTGGTTATTCGGTACACTGAGGATGCCATTGGCAAAAAGCGCGTTTAACCCAGCGGCTAGGGGCATGCGCAGCACCTGCGACGCAGCAAATGTAAGCACACCCGCCAGTACCACCCACCAAGATACCTTAAAGTAGCGTGTGACCAGGAACGCCAGCAGCACCGGCAACCCGATCATCACAATAAGCGATAGCACATAAGTGAGCAGTAACGGAATATTTGAGGTCATTGAAGGCACCTTTCCTCAGATTGCGCGGTCAGAACGGCCGTACTCGAGGGATTGCCCAAGTATAGCCGATTTTTTCCACGCCGCCAGAAAAAATCTGGAGAACTCCCCGTTCCTTTATGCGGAGATGTTTCACGTGAAACTATTTCAACTGTTCGAAGCCAGAAGTTTTTCGCGGTTAAACGTACGTACTGCGAAATACATCAGCACCGCGTCAACAGCGAAAATCACCACTCCGATCACCAGGCCAACCCCAACGCTCAGGTAAATGACCCCCGTTGCCTGCCCGGCGAGCAGCGCCAGCACCACCAGTACCAGCGAGCCGCTCGTCTGGTAAGCACCCATGAAGGTCTGCGCTTTTGCCGATATGAGCACAGTGAAGGCGATCCCCAGCAGGGATATAGCAGGCGAGATCCACAGCACGAGCGGGTACCAGCTGGGCAGCGGGAACCACAAGCGCCCCATAGCCGGGTAGGCTGCGGCGTTGAGCACGACGGTATAACCCAAAAAACTGGCCAGGGTGATGAGCACCGCGGGTAGAAGACCCGCCATCACCTTCCCGGTGAATAATTCCGCGTCGGTTGCCGGGGTGTACAGCAACGCTTCTATGGTCTTGCGTTCGCGTTCACCGGCAAAAGATTCAGAGGCGATCACCGTGGAGAACATCAACGGCATGATCAGGAAGAACGGCGCGAACAGGTAGCCCAACATCAGCACAATGGCAGATTGCGTCGCGTCCAGCCCGCTGATGAGTTCGGTCAAAAAAGCGGGCATGCGCTCGAGAAACATGGCAAAATCCGGGTCGTTCATCGGATTCTGTGCGGAATTTCCCGCGCTTGATAACCCGAGGATCAGCGCCGCAGGCATGATCACCACGAAGATCGCCGGTATGATCAGCACCGGCAGCCACACAGCTTTATTCTGCCTGGCTTCCTTGATGTCTTTTTTTGCGATGGTGAAGATCGTTTTCCAGTTCATGCCGCACCTTCCCGTACATCGGATTGCAATTTAAAATAAATATCTTCCAGCGAGGCTTTTTGCAGCCTGATACCCAGGATCTGGGCTTGTTGCGCCACCAGTTCTGCCACCAGTGTTGGAATGACCGCCTCTTCCATCACCTGGACCCTGATTTTTCCGTCTTCAAACTCCTCTTTAACCACACCACGCATCCCGCTAAGCACTGGCGGGTTATCCATCGGCTTTAGCAGATCGACCTCGACCCATAGTCCGTGGTTGAACTGCTGCGCGAGCTCTGCCAGGCTGCCCAACGCCAGCAGCTGACCGCTGTTGAGTATGGCCACGCGGTCCGCCAGGCGTTCAGCCTCTTCAAGCCGGTGAGTACACAGGAAAACCGTGTTCTCTTCCTGCCGGCTGATGGACTCGATGAGTTCGTGCACGTGCTGCGCAGACTCGGGATCCAGGCTGGAAGTGGGTTCGTCCAGGAAAAGGATGCGTGGGTGGGTGAGGAACGCCCTGGCCAGCGCCAGGCGCTGTTTCATACCTTTGCTGTAAACACCAACACGTTCGTCCGCCCTGTTTTTTAGGGTAAAAAATTCCAGAATTTCATCAGTTCTTTTTAACAGAAGCGATTCTGGCATGCCATACACCCTGCCGAAAAAGAGCAGGTTCTCGCGGGCTGTTAGTCTTTCGTAAAGTGCGCTGGTTTCGGTGAGCACTCCCGTTTCGCGCCTAACCTGGCTGCCCTGGTGCACCGGATCCATGCCAAACACGCTTATTTTTCCGGATGTTGGCGTGTACAACCCGTTCACCAGGCGGATGGTGGTGGTTTTGCCGGCGCCATTTGGCCCCAGTAAAGCGAAGATCTCACCTTGCCTGACGTTGAACGAGAGGTCCTTCAGTGCGTACCTGCTATCAAATCGGTGACTCAGGTTTTCAATGATGATCGAGTGCTGCATTGATTTATCCTTATCCATGTTTCACGTGAAACAATTCTCATTCTCCCCCTGACTGGTAGTAACAACCATCCAGCCGGGGGAGTATGTTGAGTTACTTACACCTTGTCTTTCAGCGCTTCCTGCTGGGCCAGCGCAGTAATGCCGCTGATTCCGCCGAGGTTCATGGTATCCACAGCGCTCGAAGGAACAATGACCAGCGCGCCTTTCTCCTTCAACCCCTCAAAGAGCATGTTCATGGCGCGCAGGTGCAGCGCGGTGGGGTTGTTATGGTAAGACTGTGATGCTTCAGCGAAGCTGGAAGCGATCTGTTTTTCAGATTCGCCCAGGATCACGCGCGCCTGGCGTTCGCGCTCCGCCTGCGCCTGCCTGGACATGGCGTCCTCCAGGTCAGCGGGGATGATGACATCACGGATTTCAACCGACTGCACGGTAATGCCCCAGGGAGCGGTGCGCTCATCGATGATCTTCTGCAGGTCAGCGTCCATTTTGGCGCGCCCCACCAGGATATCCGCCAGGGTCATCTGGCCGATGACCTCGCGCAGCGCAGTCTGTGAAGCCCAGGCGATGGCCACGCGGTAGTTTTCAACCTCCAATGCCGCCTTTTCGGCATCCCAAACTACCCAGAACAGCACCGCATCCACGTTCACCGGCACGGTATCGCGCGTTAGTGTCTTTTCCGCTGAAAACGGCGTCACCATCACGCGGTGATCGATCCATGTGGTGATGGAGTCGATGATGGGGAGGATGAGGAAGAAACCGGGACCTCTTAACCCTCTGAACTTACCCAGCCTGAGCACAACGGCCTTTTCCCACTGGCGCGCCACCTGGATGGACGCCAGCGCCAGCAGCGCCAGCACAACGAGCGGGGTGAACACCGCAAAGATCAAGCCATCCGGGTACCCGCGCTCGTCCATGACGATGGCGCTTACGACCGCGCCAGCCAGTAGCAGGATAGAAAGGGTGACAGAAACCGCGTTCCAGTGCGTTCCCTGCGCCTTCTTCATCCATTCCTCCTGCGCGCGGAAGGGGTTCAAACCAGCGCCTTCACCCGAGTTTTTGCGAGCTTTTTCGTTTTGATTCATTTTTTCTCCTATTCTTCCATTTCACTGGTTGCGAGGGGATTTAGTTTGCCCTCCCGCCAGGCATCGAGATATACCTTCAGGCACGCGTCCGTTTCTTCAGGCGTATAACCCTGACGAACAAGCAGACCGACAAAGCGCTGCACCTGCGCCTGCAAGGTGCTGTGCTTGAGCGACTGATTTTTTTCATCCTCCAGCGCCTCCAGTATGTAAGTGCCGCGACCCTGCTGGGTGGAGATCAGCCCGGCCTCATCTAGCATGCGGTACGCCCTGGCAATGGTGTTAAAGTTCACCCGCAATTCCGAGGCCATCTGCCGCACCGTTGGCAGTTGTTCACCGGGTTTGAGGTTGCCGCTGGCGAGGTGGCCCTGTACCTGTTCTACAAGTTGAATGTAGACGGGCACCCCCGAACGGAAATCCAGTGAAAAATCCTGTGGTTTCACATTCACACCTCCATCTTTATTGTATCATTGTATTATTGTATCATTGTTTAGTCACCTGTCAAGGCTACAGGAACAAATCAGGAAGTTCGTCATCTGTCAAGCTTCAGGCATTAGGGTTAAAATTGATTTTAATCAAATCGATAGTATCATCTCATTTTTCATAAGGAGAGAACAATGTCAAAGATTTACGATAACCTGATGGAAGCTTTCGCCGGTGAGAGCCAGGCCAACCGCAAGTACCTGGCTTACGCCAAGAAGGCTGAAGACGACGGTCACGCGCAGGTAGCCAGGCTCTTCCGCGCGGTGGCGCACGCCGAGACCATTCATGCGCTCAACCACTTCCGCTATGCGGGTGAAGTGGGATCTACCGCGGAAAACCTGGAAGCAGCCGCCTCGGGAGAAAAATACGAGAACACCGAGATGTACCCGGCCTTCATCAAGGATGCGGAAGAAGCCAATGACAAGAAGGCGCTCAACAGCTTCCACTGGGCTAACGAAGCGGAGAAAGTGCACGAGGTGCTGTACCGCGAAGCGCTTTCTACACTGGGGCAGCCCGGCGAGGAATACGATTATTACATCTGCCCGGTGTGCGGTTACACCGAAAAGCGCAGCGCGCCCGAGAAATGCCCGGTTTGCGGCGTTCCCGGAAGCCGCTTTGAAAGGATCAACTGACACCAAACACAAAAATCCCTGCCCTGCAGGGATTTTTTTTATCACCTGCCGCGCCGGTGAGAGGTTGCAATAGTTTTTTCTTCCAATAATTATCCGCGCGTCGCCTCCTTTGGTTGCTACAAGATGCCGGGAGTGGTAAAATCACATTAAAGATAGGCTGCGAAGACGCAGACCACAAGTGTTCAACTAAGGAGGTTCACATCAATATGGAACAGAAAGTGGGTTCCTTCGAAGTCAAAAAAGGGCTGGCACAAATGTTGAAAGGCGGCGTGATCATGGATGTGGTCAACGCTGACCACGCAAAAATTGCAGAGGACGCCGGCGCCTGCGCCGTGATGGCGCTGGAGCGCGTTCCCGCGGACATCCGCGCGGATGGCGGTGTGGCGCGCATGAGCGACCCCGACATGATCCAGAAGATCATGGAAGCGGTGAGCATCCCCGTGATGGCCAAATGCCGCATCGGTCATTTTGTTGAAGCACAGATACTGGAAGCCATCGGTGTAGATTACATCGATGAATCGGAAGTTCTCACGCCCGCTGATGAAGCGCACCATATATACAAACATGATTTCAAAGTCCCCTTTGTTTGCGGCTGCCGCAACCTGGGTGAGGCCTTGCGCCGCATCGGTGAAGGCGCGGCCATGATCCGCACCAAGGGCGAGGCGGGCACGGGTGACGTGGTCGAAGCTGTGCGCCACGCCCGTTCCGTACTGGGAGAGATCCGCAGGCTGCAGAACATGCCCGAAGAAGAAGTGATGGCCTTCTCCAAGGAGATTGGCGCTCCCTTTGAACTGGTGCTGGAAGTGCGCAAACTCGGCCGCCTGCCGGTGGTCAACTTCGCTGCGGGCGGTATTGCCACCCCGGCTGATGCCGGTTTAATGATGCAGCTTGGCGTCGACGGCGTTTTTGTGGGCTCCGGCATCTTCAAGTCCGGTGACCCGGCCAAACGGGCAGCCGCCATCGTTAAAGCCACCACCCATTACAACGACCCGAAGATCCTGGCCGAAGTAAGCCGCAACCTGGGTGAAGCCATGGTCGGACGGCAGATCTCTGCCATGCCCGAAGAAGAGAAGATCGCCACCCGCGGATGGTAAGCCGAATATGAAGATCGGCGTCCTGGCATTACAGGGAGACTTTGCCGAGCACCAGGTCGTCCTTGAGACACTGGGTGTGGAGGTGACGCAGGTGCGTTTGCCGCAGCACCTCGCCGGGCTTGACGGTCTCATTATCCCTGGCGGTGAATCCACCACTATCGGCAAGCTGGCAGTGGCGTTTGACCTGATGCAACCGCTGCGCCTGTTTGGCCGCGAGCACGCCATATGGGGCACCTGCGCCGGGGCTATCTTCCTCGCCAAACAAGCCGGTCGTGAACAGCCCCTGCTGGAATTAATGGATATCTCCATCGCGCGCAACGCTTTCGGCCGCCAGGTGGATAGTTTTGAGGTCGATCTATCGGTACCCGCGCTGTTGCGGGTGGACCCCTTGGATCGGCCTTACCACACTGTATTCATCCGCGCCCCGCTGATCGAGTCAGTTGGTAAAGGGGTCGAGGTCCTTGCACAGTTGGAGGACGGCCGTATTGTCGCCGCCCGCCAGGGGCACCTGCTCGCCACCTCTTTCCATCCCGAGTTGACCGGCGATGACCGATTCCACCGGTATTTTTTGGAGCTGGCAAAATAAACGTCCGCCCGATCGCCTGGTACGACCTGCCCGTAATTCTCGGCCGCCGGCGCCAGGTTGTCAGCCTTCACAAGGCTGATTACCTCGTTCATGGCAATCCCATCGGCGTCGCTGGTATACTGGCGCGCCTGAACCCAACGGAATCCAGTTACACTGCCGTGATGGAACATCCTGAAAGTGGCCGCAAGTTTTTCAGCCAGGTCATCCATCCTCCCGACAGCCGTTCAGCCCATTTTTCATTCCTCACACCTGACCTCATCCAGAACGAAGAGGATCTTCTTTCGCTTATTGATTTCCTTTCCTTTCAGGCAGGTGAGATGGGCGCGCTCAACGTGCTGGCGGAAATCGAGGAATCGCACGTGCTCTTCGAGACGCTGCGTCATGCCGGTTTTTGCGTGTTCAGCTGGGAATCCATCTGGCGCTTACCGGGGGATATCCACGCGGACATTCCCACAACGAAATGGAACCCACCCGCAACGACCGACCTCAACACGGTGCGCTGCCTTTACCAGACGCTCGTACCGCCGCTGGTGCAGAACGCTGAACCTTTCAGGAACGGGGAGACCCCGCGCCTGCTTTACAAGAACAATGGTGACGCCCTGGCATATGTCGAGAGCATGGGCGGCAGCGCCGGCACCTACCTGGTACCCCTCATCCACCCCTCGGTGGAAGATGTTGGACCGCTCCTTGTCGACCTCATTAGCCGGTTCCAGGGGAGCGGTAAGCCGCTCTACATGCAGGTGCGCTCCTACCAGGCGTGGCTCTCAGATGCGCTGGCTGAATTGAAAGCCGAGCCATCTCCGCGTTTTGCCTTGATGGTGAAGCACCTCGCCGTGGGTCAGCTCAACAGCATCAAAGCCGCGCAGACTTCCCGCGCTGAACAGCGCCAGGCTGACCCCGCCGCGCCGATGCTCAACAACTGCACCGAATCCGGATTACCCTCGGAAGGGTTAAAATAAACAAAACAACAAAAAGGTGAACGATTCCTTATGAAACAAATCAGGATTACTGATGACCTAAATGCCCTGATGGCTGTGCTGCCGCAGCAGATCATTGGGGCGCTCGAAAAAGCCAACAACAGCGATAACCTGCTGGAGATCATCCTCGATCTCGGCCGGCCGCCAATGGCGCGTTTTGTTGATCACGAATTGCAGCTGGATGACCACGACGTGAAACGCAATGATATTGACCATGTCGTCGCCCACATCGGCGAATTTGACGCTGATAACCGCGCCGGGCTGGAGCGAACGCTGCACCGTATTTCTGCCATCCGCAACCGGCACGGAATCATCGTGGGGCTCACCTGCCGCGTCGGGCGCGCCGTGTACGGCACCATCGAAATCATCCAGGACCTTGTCGAATCGGGCAAGAGCATCCTGCTGCTGGGTAAGCCAGGCATCGGCAAAACCACAATGCTGCGCGAATCCGCGCGCATCCTCGCTGAGAACAAACGCGTCATCATCGTTGATACCTCTAACGAGATCGGCGGTGACGGCGATGTACCGCATCCGGCGGTCGGTAAAGCACGGCGCATGCAGGTGGCCACCCCCTCGCTGCAGCACGAGGTAATGATCGAGGCTGTTGAAAACCACAACCCTGAAGTGGTCATTATTGATGAGATCGGTCGCGAACTCGAGGCCATGGCAGCCCGAACCATCGCCGAGCGCGGGGTGCAGCTGGTAGCCACCGCCCACGGGCGCACCCTGGAAAACCTGCTGCTTAATCCAACACTCTCAGACCTGATTGGTGGCATCGAATCGGTGACCCTTTCTGACGAAGAAGCGCGCCGGCGCGGCACTCAGAAAACCGTGCTTGAACGGCGCTCTCCGCCCACGTTTGACATGCTGGTGGAGCTGCAGGAGCGCGACCGACTGGCAGTTCACCAGGACGTGGCCGCAGCAGTGGATACTCTTGTTCGTGGTTATCCCTTGCAACCGGAGATCCGCTGGCGTGATGCCAGCAACGAGGTTCATGTGGAAAAAGCCGCCGCGCCAGCAGCTGCCCGCGGCATGTCGCAGGGCACACGGCGCACCTATCAAGGTAACGGGGATGAGAAACACGAGCCGGCGTCCCGGCCAACAGAGAGCCGCTACCTGCACAACGCCGCCGCACCCACCCTGGATTATGAACAGGCTGTCGATATTTCAGAGCGCCGGCCGGTGAAGAAAGTGCGCGTTTACCCCTACGGGGTTGCGCGCAACCGCCTGCAGCAGGCCGCTCACCGCCTGGGGGTCCCCGCCTTCATAGCCCGAGACATCAGTGAAGCCGATATTGTGATGACGCTGCGCGCCTACTACCGCTCACGACAACAGCCCATCACCGAAGCCGAATCACGCGGCGTTCCCATTTACGTGCTGCGCGCCAATACCATCAACCAGATGGAACAGTCCCTGGCAGAGATTTTCAACCTTTCTGAAGGTGACAACCTGAACCTCAATGAAGTGACCAACCAGACGGAATCCGCCATCCAGGCTGTGCTCAGCGGCCAGCGCTGGGTGGATCTTCCTCCCGCCTCCTCGTCCATCCGCCGCATCCAGCACGAGATGGCGCGCCAGGCGCAGCTGGTTTCGCACTCCTACGGTAAAGATCCCAACCGCCGGGTGCGCATCTTCAGGGAATAGGCGAAAGAAGGCGGTATGTTCATCACATTGGAAGGACCCGACGGCAGCGGTAAATCGATGCAGGTACCGGCTTTGGCGGAGTTCGTGCAGCAGCTGGGTTACGAAGTGCTCACCACGCGCGAGCCGGGCGGCACCCTCATTGGCGACCAGATCAGAGAAGTGATCATGAACATGGATAACAAATCCATGAACCCGCGCACCGAGATACTGCTTTTCTGCGCCGCCCGGGCACAGATCGTCGCTGAGGTTATCCGTCCTCAACTTGAAAAAGGCGTGGTCGTTATCAGCGATCGTTACGCAGATTCGACCCTCGCCTACCAGGGCTACGGTCACGGTCTCGAGCTTGAGGTGCTGCGCAGCATTCTTTCATTCGCCACCGGCGGGTTGACCCCTGAACTCACGCTGCTGCTGGACGTGGATGTTGAAACCGGACTCGCGCGGCGCCAGAAGGGCGGCGGCGAGTGGAACCGCCTTGACGATTACGCGCTGGCTTTTCACAGGCGCGTGCGCAGCGGGTACCTGGAGCTGGCGGCTGCTGAACCAGGCCGCTGGGTGCACATTGATGCCGGATTGCCACCACCAAAAGTGCAGCAGCACATGCAAGAAGCTGTGCTGCAGCGTCTGCGCCCGAAAGCATAAAGATCTCACGGAGTTATATTGAAAAGACTGGCCTTGCTGGTGTTGGTTTCATTATTCCTCATCGCGTCCTGCACTCCAGCCGCCACGGTCAGCCCGCAGCTGCCGGTAACGGTCACCCCAACCGCCCTGTTACAGCCCACGCAAGCAACCGCCAGTACGCCCACATCTGCACCTGCTACAGCCGCCCCCTCTGCGCAGCCAACAGCGGCATTCACAAAAAGCCCACCGGCAGAATGCGTTGTTAAACCACTTATCCCGCAAATCGATCCGGTAGAGATCAAACTGCCACCTGAAGAAGAGGCCGATTGGAGTTACGGCACGTCTTCACCTGCCGTCACCATCGTCTCCTATTGTGATTACCAGCACCCGGCGTGCCACACGCTCACCACCAGCCTGGCGGAACTGCAGCAGCGCTACCCACAGGAGGTGCGTGTTGTACTGCGGCAGTATCCGCAGCCGCAGGTCTACGATAAATCGCTGCTGGCGGCGATCGCGGCTGAAGCCGCTGGTATTGAAAACGATTTCTGGGAAATGAACGACTTGCTGTATTCCAGGCAGGCTGAGTGGATCAATATGGCACCAGATGCTTTCAAAGAGTGGCTGATTGAGGCGAGCGCCGCGTATAACATCGACCCGGTACAGCTGCGGCTGAATATGGAAAGCGCAGCGGTGGCCGCCAGGGTGAACGATGTGCTCGATGCCGCCGCGCCATTATCCATTTCCGCAACACCGGTCCTGTTCTTCAACAACCTCCAGGTCAAGGTCAGGGTCGCTACCGAGTCTCTTGCCGAACTGGTGGAGTATTTCCTCCTGCCGGAAAAAGCCTTTTCTGAGTGCCCGCCGATGGCCATTGACCCCGAAAAAGAATACCGCGCAATATTTGAAACAGAAAAGGGCAGCATCGTCTTTGAGCTCTACCCGGATGTGGCGCCTGTGGCGGTGAACAGCTTTGTCTTCCTGGCCAGGCAGGGATGGTACGACGACACCACCTTCTTCAGGGTCATCCCCGGCTTCGTCGTTCAGGGAGGTGATCCCTCCGAATCGGGTCTGGGCGGCCCGGGTTATATATTCGGCAACGAGGTGGACCCTGCGCTGCGTTTTGACTCGGCGGGGTTGCTGGCGCTGACCCATTCATCGGATGAGATGAACGGTTCACAATTTTTCGTCACTTACACCGCGCTGCCCGAGCTGGACGGCCGTTTCACAATCATCGGTCGGGTCGTTGAGGGGAACAACGTGCTCAACTCGCTGCGTCCCCGCAATCCAGAAAGCGATGAGATCCTGCTCCCCGCCGATCAACTCATCAAAGTGACCATAGAGGAAAATTGATGAACGCAACTTTACCCGCTGATAACGCGCGCCCGCTCACCATCGCTCAGTTGATCGTGAGCATTTTTGGTCTTACGCTGCTCGTTGTGGCTTTCATCGGATTGTCCATCCTGCTGCTCGTTGCCCCGGCAGCACAGGAGTTCTCGTTTGATCAGTCCAACCAGCTTCGCGGCATGCAGTGGATCATTATCGCCGCCATCCTGCTCACCGTACCTTCTCTTGTTACCTCCATCCGCCGTCTTTCCGGTAAACCCGGCCGCGCGGTACCGCGCAGGCTTTTCCTCGCTGCCAGTATCATGCTCGTGCTGGTTCCGCTGGTGGTGTTGCTGGGTGATCAGCTCTCCACTTCAGGCAGGGGGCAGTGGTTGTTTGGGTTGCTTAACGTCCTCATTGTCTTCATCCCATTATGGTGGTTCCTTGAATTGGGGAGATCGCGGCTCGCGCGGGGCAGCGCCCAACGCCAATGGGGCGTTTCCACTTTCAGCTTTTTCATCACCCTGCCCGTTGTCATTGCGGTTGAGGTTGTCATCATCGGTATCGGCCTACTGCTGGCCGCCGTATGGTTGGTGCAGCAGCCGGAATTTGCGCCGCTGTTGCAGCAGCTCGAGCAGGGATTGTTTACCGGATCGCTTGACCCACAGGACTTCTCGATCGACTGGCTGCCGCTGCTGCAGCGCCCCGGTGTCATCGCAGCCATCCTGCTGGGTGCTACCCTGGTGGTACCACTTATTGAAGAACTGCTAAAACCTTTGGGGGTGTGGGCGTTGATCAAGCGCGATCTCACTCCCGCGGGTGGGTTCATCGCCGGCATGATTTGCGGGGCGGCTTTCGGCCTGCTTGAAAGCCTGTTCTCACTCAGCGCCGTGAGCGGAGATGATTGGCTGTTCACCGTGGTGGGGCGGGTGGGTACCGGCCTGCTGCATCTCACGCTTACCGGCTTCAATGGTTGGGCGCTGGCTTCCTCATGGAAAGATGGTAAAACCATACGCGTGGGGCTTACTTATGTCATCACCGTCCTTGTTCACGGGGCATGGAACCTTTTTGCCCTGTTGATGGGTTTAAACATGGTGGGTGAAGAGTTCGAGCTGAACGTGAATCAAACGCTTGCTGCCTCCGCTCCCTGGGTGCTGGCTGCGCTGGCGTTAGGGATGCTGGTGGCATTGATCGTGATGAACCTGCGGCTGCGCCGCAGCGCCGGGGTGCCCGCGTTCGCCCCCCCGACGCCGCTACCGTTTACCCCGGGGGGAATGGAGTAAAATGAAAATATTGACGGTATGGCAATTTGATCTTGAGGAAGGCTGGTAGATTTCATGAAATCACACCGACTGCGCAGCATCATCTCCTGGTTGATGAAGCACCTGACCCGCACAAGGTTCATCGGCGTAGAGAACATCCCCCCCGCGGGCGGTGTGCTGATCGCCTGCAATCACATGAGCCGCATGGATATCCCGTTGCTCTTTCTCACCCCCAACCGGCCGGAAATGACCGCTCTGGTAACCACCAAGTACCTCAAACACCCCTTATTACGCTGGTTCATTGTTACCGCTGAGGGAATCTGGTTGGACCGGGACACGGCTGATTTTTCGGCCTTCCGCAACGCGGTGAAAGCTTTGAACGACGGCAAAGCGCTGGGCATCGCCCCCGAGGGCACCCGCAGCCAGACCGCTCAACTGATCGAGGGCAAGCCCGGTACCGCGCTGCTGGCGCTGCGCACCGGCGTTCCTATCATCCCCGTGGCCATCGTGGGCACGGAGGATTCCGTGAGCAAAATGCTGCGCCTGAAGCGCCCCTACATCTCCGCAGAATACGGGAAGCCGATCATCCCACCAAAACTGGATCGCGGCAACCGCGAAGGACAGCTGCAGTACCTCACTGACGAGATCATGTGCCGCATCGCTTCAATGATGCCGCAGAAGTATCACGGCTTTTACGCCGATCACCCGCGTTTGAAAGAACTGCTTGCTGAAAGGGAAAAAGAAGCTGCCGGTCGCCTGGGCGGCGCCTCTGGTTGAGGGTTCGACCGCAGAAAATTAGAATGAAGAGAGAGCGTGATGACGCATCATGACCAGCCGCAGGACCCCGAACCGGTCCGCGCGCAACGGCCGCGCTCGCTGATCACCTCTCTGTTATTGGGGGTAAGTCTTTTTATCGGCCTGCTTTTATTGTTTGAAGGCTTTTACCGCTGGACGCGCCTTGACCAGGTCTTGAACTGGCGTTCACTGGGAATCTACCACGGTCAATTCGAGATAAAGTGGTTCGAGCTAAAGGATTACGTGCGCGCCAACGGGGGTGTGGATGTGCTCCTGCTGGGCAATTCGATGGTAAACACCGGCATTGACCCTGATGTTCTGGCAGCTGAGTATGAATCCCTCACTGGCGAGCGTCTGCGCGTGTTCAACTTTGGCGTTGAAGGGCTCACGGTCGCGCCTAATTCTCTCATCGCCCGCCTGCTGTCGGCGCGCTACCACCCCGGCACGATCATTTTTGTCACCGAAATGCGCGATTACGCCGCCGCCAACGGGCTCGAGGTCGAGCGTCAATTGCTATCAGATGAGTGGATGGTCGCACAAGAGGGCAAAACGGCAACACCGCGCGCCTGGCTTAAAGAGAACTCCAGCGCGCTTCAGCACCTGTTGCTCTTCCGCAACTGGAGCCGCGCTGATTTCCTTGACGTCTTTCTCATGCAGGCACGGCGCTTTGCAGACACCACGCCCTCGGGTTACGAGCCTGATGCCAATGTCGGCGAGGATATCGACATCCCGCCTGACCCGGCCGACCCCGATGAACAGGGTGATTTTGCACTCTTTGCTGATTTCTCCATCGACCCCGGCCGGCTGAACAATCTGAAGGATATCCTTGAGCTCGGTAACGATGGAACCCTGATCATCATCACCGAGATGCCGGTGCATCCCAACTACTTTACCTATTTCGGCGGAGAAAAGGCACACGACCAGTACCTTGAAGAATTGGTACCGTTCATTGGAGATAATGGCGGTGTTTACCTGCCGGCGCCCGCGTGGCAGCGCATCCCGCTTTTCAGCCGTGTTGACCACCACCACCTTAACGTCATTGGCGCGATCCTGCACTCGCGCATGCTGGCCGCGGAACTGGCTGACCTTTGCCTGGATGACAACACCTGCCTGCTGCCGGCGGCACAGGCTGAGGCGACCCCATGAACATAACCGCGCTGCTATTCTTCGCCTGCGCCGCGTTGGCAGCGCTGATTTACCACCGCCTGCCGGTGCGCTGGCGCAACCCCTGGCTGGTGCTAATTTCCGCCGCTTTCGTGGTCACCTGGTCGTGGCAGTTCGCGCTGGTGCTGCTGGTTTACAGCTGGCTCAACTACACCCTTGGCAGGCATTCAGACCCTGCCAGGACGCACGCCAAAGCCTGGGCGCGCGCCGGGATCGTTATCAATATCCTTTTCCTTTTCCTGTTCAAGTACGCTGATTTCTACCTGCCGCAATTCTCCGGGTTGCTGATGTCATTGGGTTTGCTCGCGCCCGGCAGTGTGCTGCAGATCCTGCTGCCGGTGGGACTATCCTTTCTCATGGTGCAGAACATTTCTTACCTGCTGGACGTGGTCAACCGGCGCCTGCCAGCTGAGCGTGATTTTGTAAAATTTTGCGTCTACATATTCTATTTCCCCAAATTGCTATCCGGCCCAGTGGAGCGCGCCTGCGCCTTTTTGCCCAGGCTCGGCTCACCGCTTCGCGTGGATCGCCAGGTGCTCGAGCGCAGCACCGCACTCATCCTCACCGGCCTGCTGCGCAAACTGGCGTTCGCCAACCCGCTCTTCAACCTCATCCCCGCGCAGGCTTTTGTCACCCCGCTGGACTACCCCGGCCAGAACCTGGCCTTCTGGCTGCTGGCGTACACCTTTGCACTTTACAACGATTTTGCGGGGTATACCGCCATCGTGCGCGGTGTCAGCCTGTGGTTCGGCATTGAACTCTCGCCCAACTTCAACCTGCCTTATCACGCGCGCAACTTCACCGAATTCTGGAACCGCTGGCACATCACTCTCTCCAACTGGCTGCGGGATTATATTTTCTATCCCCTCGCGTGGTCGTTGCGCCGGCGTTTTCCGCAGCAGGATCATTTATTCAACATCTTCCTCCCCCCAATGGTGACTCTGCTGGTGAGCGGTTTGTGGCATGGACTTGCGTGGAATTTGCTGGTTTGGGGGACGCTGCACGGGCTTTACCTGGTGCTTGAGCGCCTGCCCTCGCTCGGCAAACCCGTCACGCCCATCAACAAACGCCCGCGCTGGCGGCAGCGCCTGGGTGTGGTCGTCACCTTCATCCTGGCGGCGCTGGCATGGGTACCCTTCCGCATGCCGCTTCCCATCGCCCTGCAATACTGGCAAGGGCTGTTACGCTGGACGATTCCGGATTTTCTCGGCCTTGCCCGCACTTTGGTGGGTTGGAGCCCAATCTCCGGCTGGTCACAATTCGACTTGCCCAGCCCGATCCTGATCCTCGTTCTCGCCGCTGCCATCTTTATTGACCACCTGCAGCAGCGCACGGGGAACGAGGAATTTCTGCTCATGCAGCCACGCTGGTTACAGGTAATACTGGTCATGCTGCTGCTGTTCATTGCGTTGCTGGCGTTCTTCTCTGATACTACCGCCCCGTTCGTCTACCAGGGATTCTAGATACTATGACCGTCAAATACCTGAACAGACCATGTCACCTGTGAGATTTACCCTTTTATGTTCGTTTTTTGGCTAGAATAATACTTATGAAAAACCGCGTTGAATCCATCCTGCAATATTTCCTGCCATCCATTGGCTCCATCCTTTGGATCAGCACTTTCTTTGGCGTGCTTATCTCGGGCCCGCGCATGATCAACGCTGATGGCGACCTGGGCAGGCACATCACGATCGGCAGTTACATCCTCGATAACCGTGTTATCCCGCTGCGTGATGTATTTTCACACACCATGAACGGTGCGCCATTAACCCCGCACGAGTGGCTTGCGCAGGTGTTCTTCGCACTGGCACATCGCGCTTTGGAACTCAACGGTGCTATCCTGCTCGCGGCACTGGTCATCGCCACCGCATTCTGGCTGGTGTACCGGCAGACCCGCGCTCAGAGCGGTTCACTGCTCACTGCGGCTTTTGTAAGCATGCTGGGGCTGCTCGCCGCCTCGATCCACTGGTTGTCGCGCCCGCACATCTTCACCTTCCTGCTGTTGGCGCTGTGGATGAGCGTACTGTACCAGATCAGAAAGGGCAGCACCTGGCGCTGGTGGCTGCTGCCGCTGCTGATGCTCGCCTGGGTGAACCTGCACGGCGCATTCATTGCCGGGTTCGTCACCTGGGTACTATGCGGCATCGGCATCTTTTGGGATGCGCGGGTTGGCAGCCCGGAGCAAAGGGAAAAAACTCCCACCGCTTTCTGGAGGAGTTACCTGCTGGGGGGCGGCACTTCTCTGCTGGCGACGCTGCTCAACCCCTCCGGTTTCGGCATTTGGGGTACCAGCGTGGGCTATGTTTCCAACCGCTACCTGGTGGACCACACTGTGGAATACCAGTCACCTAACTTCCACGATCCCATCACATGGCTGCTGCTGTTCTTCATCGCGCTGCTGATAGTTGTACTGGCCCTCCGCAAGCGCCGAACAACAGCTTTTCAACTGTTCCCTGCCGTGGCCTGGCTGGTGATGGCACTTTACAGCGCGCGCAACATCCCGCTTTTTATCATCGTCGCCGCGCCGCTGCTGGCTCTGGGGATCGAAGAATTCTTCAATGGGCTCGAACCACCGGGAAAATTACTGCGCAAGGCCAGGGCGTTCGATACCGGTTTGATGAATGTTGACCTGCGCCTCAAGGGTATCCTTTGGCCGGTGTTGAGTGTTCTAATTGTTGTGGTTGGCTTCCGCGCGGGGCTGACCTTCACACGGGATGATAAAGTTAACGCCTACGACCCCGCCGAGTTCCCCGTGGAGGCAGTTAACTGGCTGGAGCAAAACCCGCAGGAAGGGGAGATGTTCAATTACTTCACCTGGGGCGGGTACCTGCTTTACCGCCAGTGGCCGCAGCACCTGGTGTTCATCGATGGGCAGACGGATTTCTATGGCGAGGCGTTGACGCGAGAATACCAGAAGGTTTTGAACCTCGAAGAGGGTTGGCCGGCCGTGCTGGATGACCATAACGTGGATTGGGTGATCCTGCCGGCGAAGGAATTGGCGACGCGCGCGCTGCAACAGGAAGATGGCTGGATGACGGTTTATCGGGACGAGACTACACTCATCCTGCGGCGAAAGTGAGCACCTGCCATCATCGAGAAAGGGAAGAGAATGACGGTTGATGAGTTCATCAATAACAGGGTGCTGCCTGAATTCCGCGAGACCGTTGAGCGCATCAGGCAATTTTTGCGCGAGCTGGCGCCTGAGGCGCGTGAAGAGCTCAGTTACGGCATCCCGGCGTACCGAGTCAGGCGCATCATTGCAGTCATCAGCCCGACAAAAAAGGACATCACCCTGTCGTTTTCCCGCGGCGCCGAATTTGATGATGAGTTCGGGCTGCTCAAGGGTGTGGGCAATAAATCAAAATATCTCAAATTCAAAAGCGCTGATGACGTTGACCGGGCAGTATTAGCCTACTACATCCAACAGGCGCTGAAACTCGAAACCGCGAGGTAAACGAATGTCAGTAGAGATCAGAGAAGTCACCACGGTTGCCGGGCTCAAAAAATTCATCCGCTATCCCCTCTCGCTTTACAAGGGCAGCCCTTACTACGTACCCAACCTGTTCGCGGACGAATTGAACACCTTGCGCGCTGACCGGAACCCCGCGTTTGAAGACGCCCGTGCGCGCTACTGGCTTGCCTACCGCGATGGCAAGATCGTCGGCCGCGTGGCCGCCATGATCGTTATCCGCCACGAGGAAAAATGGGGCGAGAAGTACATGCGCTTTGGTTGGATCGACTTCGTCGATGACCCCGAAGTGGTGAGAGCACTGATGAACCAGGTGGAGGGTTGGGCGCGCCAGGAGGGCAAGGAGGGCGTGCACGGTCCACTGGGTTTCACCGACCTTGACCGCGAGGGCATGCTGGTGGAGGGATTCGAAGAAATGACCACACTGGCCACCATCTACAACTACCCATACTACCCCAAGCGGTTGGAGGAACTCGGTTATACAAAGGATGCCGATTGGATCGAGCACGAGTTCACCTTCTCGACAAAACTGGAGGAGAAGATATCCAACGCGGCTGAGTTGATTGCCCAACGTACCAAAACACACCTCTTCAAAGGCAAAAAGAAGGACCTGCTGAAAATTGCCCCACAGATCTTCGATATCATCAACGAAGCCTACCGCCACCTGTACGGCACCGTTCCTCTTACAGAGGCGCAGGTGCGGGGGTATGTAAAGACCTATTTTGGATTTGCCAACCCGGATTTCATCCCCCTGGTGATGGACGAGCACGATAGGTTGGTGGCTTTCGGCATTACCTTCCCGTCCTTTTCACGCGCGCTGCAGAAGAGCAAGGGTAACTTATTCCCCTTCGGCTTCATTCACTTTTTACGCGCTTTACGCAAGAATGATCGCGCCGACCTGTATCTGGTGGGTGTGAGAGACGAATACCGCGGTAAAGGCATCATCGCGTTGATGATGCAACAGATCTTTCAGACATTTAAAAGATACGGCATCAGGTACATCGAGACCAACGCCACGCTTGAGAAAAACCCCGACATTCTGGCAATGTGGAAGTACCTCGAAAGCCGCCAGCACAAGCGCCGGCGCTGCTATGTGAAACATTTTGATTGAGCTTTCCGGTGAACAGATTACCTACTTCGTTTTTGGTTACTTGAAGTTAAGCAGGAGCTGGAAATGACCATTGAATTGCGCGAGGTGAAGAACAAAGCCGACCTCCAAAAGTTTGTGCGCTTTCCACGCACGCTTTACCGCGGCAGCCCTTACTGGGTGCCGCCTTTATACAACAACGTGATGAAAAACTTTGATCCTGAAGAGAACGCCGCGTATGAATACAGCCAATCGCGGCAGTGGCTGGCGCTGCGCGATGGCCAGTTGGTCGGGCGGGTGGCGGCCATCCTCAGCGAAGGGCACCGCCAGCGCTGGAACCAGGCGTATATGCGCTTTGGTTGGATCGACTTCATTGACGACCGCGAGGTTTCAGCCGCGCTGCTGGGGGTGGTAGAGGAATGGGCGCGCACCTGCGGCTGCAGCGCGGTGCACGGCCCGCTGGGGTTCACTGATATGGACCAATCCGGCATGCTGGTGGAGGGGTTTGATGAGCCGGCGACCATGGGGACCATTTACAATCACCCGTATTACCCCAAACACCTTGAAGCGCTGGGGTACGGCAAGGATACGGACTGGATCGAGTTCGAGCTCACTGTGCCCGAAAAACCAGACGAAAAGATTGCCAAACTCGCCGAGGTCATCAAGCGCCGCGAAGGGCTGCGCCTGTTAAAGATACACGGAAAAAAGGAGATACTGGCGCTCTCAAGAGAGGTTTTTGCTGTGTTCAACGAAAGTTATCAAAACCTGTACGGGTATGTGCCACTCAATGACCGGCAGATCGCAGGTTACACCCGCCAGTATTTTGACTTCCTGAAACCGGAATTTGTGCCGGTTGTGGTGAATCGTGAGGGAAAAATCGTGGCTTTCGGCATCACCATGCCCTCGCTGACGCGCGCCATGCAAAAGGCGGGAGGCAGCCTCTACCCGTTCGGATTCATCCACCTGCTGCGGGCACTTAACAAGAACGATCGGGCTGACCTGTACCTGATCGCTGTAATCCCTGAGTACCAGGGTAAGGGGGTAAACGCGGTGCTGATCGATCAAATAAACCGCGTCTTCATCCAAAAGGGCATCCGCAAGGTGGAATCCAACCCGGAACTGGAAACCAATCTGCGGGTGCAAGGGCAGTGGAAGCATTTTGACTCCCGTCAGCACAAACGCCGGCGCTGCTACATCAAGCACCTCGCCTGAGCTTCCTTTTCGTTTGATATACTGACAGCGCTTCTCTGTAAAGAGGAAGCGCTGTCGTAATTTATTCCTGTTCCCCTTGTTGGTAAACGCTGCCCACCTCTACAGCAATGGAATTCGCATCTCCCGCCTGGAATTCATCCAGGAGGGACTGCCAGCCAAAGAGCTGCGTGTGCACCGTGGTGAGATCACGGGCCTCAAGCGGCGTGATACCCTGCGCCTTCAACCTGAACAACAGCGCCGCCTCCACATGTTGTACGCGCAGGAAGAGATCATAGATTCGAGCGGCGTTGTCATCCGCTGCCACGCGGTTGATGGAGATCTTTCCGCAACCTGCGCAGCGGTGGATCAGCATCAGCTCGCCCTGCTCCTCCTCGCCGTAACGCTTGAAGGTGTGTTTCAACGTGAGCCCCAGCGGTTCCATACGGCTGCGGCAGGTTGACTTGCGGTCACCGGCTTTCAAGTGATCCACGTGTCGCGACCACAGGCAGGCGGGGCAGTGGTTGCGGTTGTTCACCCCGGAACATTCACGGGAGGTGGAGACCACCTGTCCGCATTGGACGCACCTGAACTCCGTCAGGCTGCGCGCGCGTTGTTTATCCCGCGCCAGGTTGTGTGATTGCCTATTGGGATTCACGCCTGATCGATGGCGGGTGATCTTTTCAAAATTTCTTTCAAACTCGTCGTTGATTCGACGGTTGTTTATGCGTTTCATATTCATTTCTGGTACCTCAAACCAAAATAGCCGCGGTAATTTCCCGCGGCTGAATGCAATCGACTTATCGAATTGAAGAGATGCTTTCAGGTGATCAATAATTTCTCGAAGAAATTATGTAATTCCCTTAAGGTCCTTAAATGCAAACCACGGGCAGGAGTGCGCCCGTGGCTGGTATGAACCAAGTTAATGGAAAATATCCTGCTTTACAGGTGCACCCTCGCAGTGACTATGGAGACAACGACCGTGACGAAATTGAACATAAAACCTCTCTCCTATATTAACGAATCGAATTATCGCACACGCTTTTAAATTGTCAAGGATTTCGAGCAGGCATTTTTCTAGTTGACATATAGACGAATATCTATATAATAATTAATACAGAGGTTAGAAATGAATTCTGTTGACTTTGCCAGGGTGCTGGGTGATGAGACCCGTCAAAAAATCATGGCGTTGTGTTGTTGTCACCAGTTGAGCGTTTCAGAGATCGTCGCGCAGCTGGGCGTGACGCAACCAACTGTCTCACACCACCTCAAGGTGCTGCGCGACGCCGGGTTCGTGAGGCGTGAAAAACGCGGCAAAGAGGTTTTCTACACCCTGGTGCAGGAAAAGTTGGCGCGGGGTTGCTGCGCAGTTGCCGAGGAGTTCGCGCCGGATATCGACATTAAATCCGTAGTGGATTCGTAATTTTTTTACCGAAACATATAGACCAGCATAAATATATTAATAAGGAGAATAAATTGGACAAAAGCAAAATAAATGACCCTGGCAATATCAAGAAAAATGTGCGGGAATACTACGCTGCTGCTTTACATGGAAAATCGCAAGAAACCTCCGGGTGTTGCGGCGGTGGCAATGGTCAGACTTCATGCTGTGGGAAAACCGATATCCTGTACGAAGACGAGGCGGTCTTTGAGCTGCCCTCCGATGTAACCGGGATCTCGTTCGGCTGCGGCGACCCGGTGACGCTGGCGGCGCTGCTCCCGGGGCAAACCGTGCTGGACATGGGCTCAGGGGGCGGGATAGACTGCTTCCTGGCAGCTCAAAAGGTCGGCTCAACCGGGTTGGTGATCGGTGTGGATATGACACCGCAGATGGTGGACCGCGCCAGGGCCAATAAAGCCAAGTTGGGAATGAATAACGTCGATTTCCGGTTGGGGGAAATCGAGAACCTGCCCGTGGCAGATGCCTCGATCGACGTGGTGATCTCAAATTGCGTCATCAACCTGAGCCCCGATAAACCCCGCGTGTTCAAAGAAATCTTCAGGGTGTTAAAAACCGGTGGCAAACTGGCGGTGAGTGACATCGTCACTGATGGTGAACTGCCGCAGGCCGTTCAAGAAAACCAGGACGCCTGGTCAGGTTGTGTGGCAGGAGCAGTGGACGTGCGTAAACTCACGCAAATGATCGAAGAGGCGGGTTTTCGCAATGTACAGGTGACGCCTGTTTACCTGCCGGATGAAATGATCATGGAGGCAGTAAGCGGTGTGGAATACGGGTCTTTACCCCAATCGGACCTGGATCAACTTCGCTTGAAAGTATATTCCTCAAAGATCACTGCTGAAAAAGCACTATAAGGGATGGTGATACAAATAAAAGTCCCCGGCCGGGGACTTTTATTTTGTTGAGTATGATGCTCAAACAGGGGGATTGGGTATAATCAGGTTATGCCAAAAACGATCAACCAATATGTGTGTCAGCAGTGCGGCAAAGTGGCGCCGCGCCCGCTGGGCAAGTGCCCGCAGTGCGGCGGCTGGGATACCATGGTAGAAGAGGTGCTGCACGCGCCATCGGTCCCCGCTAAAACCCATCTGCGCGGACTGAACGTTCGTTCACAACCGCGCCGCATGGGGGATATTGAGGGCAACGCCGAGGAGCGCATCCCGCTGCCCATCAGTGAGTTCGCGCGCGTGCTTGGTGGTGGCGTGGTGCCGGGTTCGATCGTGCTGGTGGGCGGCGACCCGGGCATCGGTAAATCCACCCTGTTGTTGCAGATGGCGCTGGAAATGGCAGCAGGAAGCCCCGCCATGAAGGTGTTGTACGTCTCCGGTGAGGAATCGGAACGCCAGATCAAGATGCGCGCCATGCGCCTGACCCGGCTAGCCGCACAAACTCCCGCCGCCGGCTTCAGTGATGACCTGCTGCTGCTCACCGAGACAAATCTCGATGTGGTGCTTGAGCACGTAGGAGCGCTCAAACCTGATCTGTTGATCGTGGATTCAATACAAACGGTGTATCTGCCTGAAATGACCTCAACCGCTGGCTCCGTCAGCCAGGTGCGCGAGTGCGCCAACCGCCTGCGTGAACTGGCCAAATCCAGCGGAATGGCGGTGTTCCTGGTGGGGCACGTCACCAAGGAGGGAGTCATCGCCGGACCGCGCGTGCTGGAGCACATCGTGGATACCGTGCTTTACCTCGAGGGCGACCGCTTCCAGTCTTACCGCCTGCTGCGCTCGGTGAAGAACCGTTTCGGTGCCACCGCCGAGGTGGGCGTGTTTGAGATGCGCGAACAGGGCATGGTAGAGGTGCTCAACCCATCAGAAGCCTTTCTGGCGGAACGCCTGGTCAACGCACCGGGATCCGCCATTGCCGTCACCATGGAGGGCACACGACCGCTGCTGGTGGAGATGCAGGGACTCACCAGCCCGAGCAACCTGGGAAACCCGCGCCGCACACCCAATGGAGTGGATTTCAACCGCCTGTTGCTGATTACCGCCGTGCTCACCCGCCGCCTGGGAATGCGCCTGGCGGAACAGGACGTGTTCGTTAATGTCATCGGCGGGCTGCAGGTGAGCGAACCCGCTGCAGATCTGGCGATCGCTGCTGCCATCGCGTCCTCCATGAAGGATATCCCGGTGAAGGCAGACACGGTTCTCATCGGTGAGGTGGGGCTCTCAGGCGAGCTGCGCTGGGTGGGACAAATGAACGCCCGCCTGCGCGAAGCCGCCAAGCTGGGTTTTAAGACCGCCATCATCCCACGGCGCGTGCGCCCCGGTGAACCCCTGCCGAAAGAGATCGAACTTAAAGAAGCCCGTTCACTGCGCGAGGCGTTGGGCTTTGCGCTGCTGACGGATAAATGAAATATTTTTTCAACCCGGAGGTGTGTAATGGCAGCTATCGATAGCATTCTCGATTGGGGTCCGGTTTCGATGATCAGGCGCAACCATGGGCTTGAGCACGCCACCCTGAACCTCCTCTCCATGGAGTTCCCAAGCCGTTCGTTCGCCGGACATTCCGACAGCAAGGGGTTCTGGATCATCGGTGATATCTCGACCGATAAATTGCTGGAGACGGTACAGAATGCGCTGAAGCGTATGAAGGCCGGTGAAGGTGCACTGGCACTGCACGCCAACTGCGGCACCAATTACGTCACCGCCGGTGTCGTCGCCGGGTCGATCGCCTGGTTGGGGACACTTGGCAGTGCCAATTCTTTCTCGAAAAAACTCAACCGCTGGCCGCTGCTGGTGATGATCATCACCGGCTCACTGATCGCTGCCCAACCGCTGGGCAAAAAGGTGCAGGAGCGCATTTCCACCTCGGGTAATCCGGGTGGAATGGTGGTCAAACAGATCTCGCGTTATGAGCGCATTACAGGTCCCGCCCTGCACCGCATCCTCACCACCGAAATACCTGAACCTGTGGAGAGCTGACCTTTGACGGACGCGCATATACACCTGCTGCGCGGGGATGACACGTACGCCATCTCGCTGCAGGTGAAGAGCATCACCACCGGTCTCGGCGCGGATTTTGACCCCTCAATGAACCTGTCGCGCTTGGACGGCAGGGGCGCCTCGTTGGATGAGATACGCCTGGCAACCTCCACGCTGCCTTTCTTCGGTGGCAGCCGGCTGGTGATCATTGATTCCGCCATCAACAAAGTGGACAAGAACCGTGTGGAGGCCTTCACCACCATGCTGGCATCAGTTCCTCCAACCACCACATTGGTGCTCATCGTGGAAGATCAGCAAAAATGGCGTAAAGTTGAAGGGGATTGGACGCGCGTTTGGGATACGCTCAACCTTTCACACTGGCTGGTGCAGTGGTGCAATGCGCATCCGCAGGCGCGCATTGTTGATCTGGGCTTGCCAGACGCCAAAGAGATGGACACCTGGATCATCAATGAGACCAAACGCCTAGGTGGCAAAATTGAACCCGCGGCCGCCTATGAACTGGGCCGCCACACCGGCACCGATACCAGCATCGCCAACCAGGAGATCGCCAAGCTGCTGATGTACGTTGATTTTCAGCGCCCGATCACACGCGAGGACGTGCTTGAACTCGTCTCCGCCGAGGGTTCGGTGGATGTGTTCGAGATGCTCGACCGCCTTATGGAAGGAAGAACCCGCGACGCGCAGGCCATGATGCGCAGCCTGCTGGATGATTCCCCGCCGGAAGTGGTGCTGGGGGCGGTCATCCACCGCGTGCGCCAGCTTATCATGTTGTGCGAGGTGATGGAGACCGGCGGCGATGTGAGGGACCAGGCGCGCAGGATCGGCATCTTTGCCAACAAGGTCGAAGGTTACCGCAACGCCGCGCGGCGCATTGGTATGCCCGGCCTGGAGGGGATTTACCGCCACCTGCTTGAGATCGATCTGCAATCCAAGACCTCGGGGGATGACCTGGCCACCAACCTTGAGCTGCTGGTGATGAAAATTGGTAATTATTTCTCGAAATAATGTTTAAAAAAACATATAGAGGATAGTATGACGCATCTATTCGACCCGTTGACGATCAAAGGTATCACCCTGCGCAACCGCGTGGGTGTTTCACCCATGTGCCAGTATTCCTACACCGATGGCTTTTCAAACGATTGGCAGGTGGTGCACCTTGGCGCGCGCGCCGTGGGAGGCGCGGGGTTGATCATCGCCGAAGCCACCGCAGTCGAGGCGCGCGGGCGCATCACCCCCTTCGACGTTGGCATCTGGTCAGATGAACACATCGAGCCCCTGCGCCGGGTGGTGAAGGTGGTCAGGGAGAACGGCGCTGTTCCGGGCATCCAGATCGCCCACGCCGGGCGCAAGGCCTGTGTGGGTCAGCCGTGGACAGGCGGCAAGCCGGTGCAGCCGGGTGACCCGCAGTGGTGGCCGGTGGTTGGCGCCAGCCCCATCGCCTTCTCAGGCGGCCACCAGGTGCCTCACGAACTGGCCGTGGAAGAGATTGCTGCTATCCGCCGCCGCTTCGTGGAAGCCGCCAAACGCAGCCTGGCAGCCGGTTTTGATTGGCTTGAGGTGCACGGCGCGCACGGTTACCTGCTGCAGTCCTTCTGCTCACCGCTCTCCAACCAGCGAACTGACCAGTACGGAGGTCCTCTGGAAAATCGCGCCCGCTTCCTGCTGGAGGTGGTGCGGGATGTGCGCGGCGTGTGGCCGGAGCGCCTGCCGCTGACGGTGCGCATTTCGGGCACAGAGTGGGTGGAGGACGGCTGGAGCGTGGATGATTCGGTGGTGCTCGCCCGTATGCTTAAGGAGGAAGGCGTCGACCTCATCGACTGTTCTTCGGCGGGCAACCTGGCCAGCGCGCCGGTGCCCACCGAGCCCGGCTACCAGGTGCACATTGCTGAAGCTGTGCGCCGCGGCGCGGGCATCCCTACCGCCGCGGTCGGGCTGATCACCAGGGCGCAGCTCGCGGAGGAGATCATCAGCAGCGGGCGTACTGACCTGGTGCTGTTGGGGCGCGAGATGCTGCGCACCCCTTACTGGGCCATCCTGGCGGCGAAAGAGTTGGGTCAACCCGCGCCTGTACCCCCGCAATACCTGCGCGCGTTGTAATTAATTCTTGAAAATATTAGCGGCTGGAGTAATTTCCAGCCGCTTATTTTAATACTTGAGAATGTTTTCCCGCAGTTGACCCCATTTGAGGGCATCAGCGATGCCTTCCTCAATGGAAAGTTCGGCCTTCCAGTGCAGCAGGCGGTAAGCCTTATCCGCGTTGGTATACGAACCCGCCACATCGCCGGGGCGCGGACCGGTCTCTTTTTTGTTGATCGACTGGCCGTAGACCTTCTCGAAGGCGGTTACCAGTTCACGCACGGTCACTCCGCGGCCGGTGCCGAGGTTGATGACCAGGTAATTATCGGCCGGGTTGCCGGCGCGTTCGAAAACCTTGTCAAAATCGGTCACCGCGTTCACGTGCGCCCGCGCCAGGTCCCATACATGGATGTAGTCGCGGATGCCCGTGCCATCGCGGGTGGGGTAGTGCGTGCCGGTGATCTGGAACTCCGGCAGACGCCCCTGGGCGGTATCCACCAGTTTACCCAGCACATGGGTGGGATACTGCACATGGATGCCACTGCGCATCTTTGGATCCGCGCCGATGGGGTTAAAGTAACGCAGCGCGATACCCTTCATGCCGTAAGCCATGCAGTAATCCCGCAGCACCATTTCCATCATCAGCTTGGTGCGCGAATACGGACTGTTGGCGTTAAGGGGAGCCTCTTCCGTCACCATGAAGCCTGGCACCACATCATAAAGCGCGGCGGAGGAGCTGAACACTACCCTGCCATAGCCCAGTTTGTGCAGGTAGCGAAAGAACTCGATGGATCTGGAGACGTTGTCCTGGTAGTACTCGTAGGGGCTGCTGACCGAATCAGGCACCACGATGAGCGCGGCGCAGTGCACCGTCGCCTGGATGTCGGGATGCTCGCGGAAGAGCTGTGTGACCGCGGCTTCATCGGTTATATCCGCCTTGTAGAAGATGCGCCCACGCGTGAACTCTTCGCGACCAGTGACAAGTGAATCAAGGATGACCGGGACATGCCCCGCGTCTTCAAGGGCAGAGCAGATGGTGCTGCCGATATAGCCGGCGCCTCCGGTGATGAGATATTTCATGTGCTTCCTCCGCGCGCGGTGATCAGGTGTTGGTACACCAGTTTAGTATACCAACATCAATCGCCAGCGCGTAATTATTTCGAGAAATAATTACGGTATGAACAGGGATACGATCATCGTCACCAGCCCGGCGGCACCCAGTATCCCACCAAGGACAGGAAAAAGCTTTCCTCCGGCAGCGCTGGTCTCAAGCGTGGCGTCCTTTACCTTATCCGGGTTGTAATGTACATTCACCTGTGCCCCAACCGGGTAACGGGCGGCGATCTCAGCCGCTTTGCGGTAATCAAAGCTGTTAGCACCGTAAGCGATGCGCCTGGCAGTGTAGGTTTGACCCATCACGTTGTATGTGTACTCCACCTTCGGCTCGTAAGAAACCGAGCTGCCGCCATCGCTGTCGGTGCTCTCATGCTCGACCACCGTGGAACTCAGCACCACACCGGGAATGGCTGGCCAGGATTGAGAAACCCTGGCGCGTTTCAATGCCACCAGACCGATGATGAGAAAAATTGCACCTATCAACAACAGCACGAACCCAACGATCAATCCAACCATAAGATCTCTCCTCGAATATTTAATTTATGCGAAAAATCACATCTCTCAAGCAATTTTCCAGAAAGACATCACGTTTAGAGCATAATCAGCAGCATCAGCCCGATCAATATCATCCCGGCACCCAGGATGATATTGAGGACATTACCCAGCGCGCTGGCCTCCAGCGCGGATTCTTGAATTTTATCCGGGTTGTAATGCACATTCACCTGCGCGCCAGCGGGGTAACGGCCGACGATCTCATATGCCTTGCGGCTGCTCAACCCGGAATTGCCAAAGCCTACGCGGTCGCCGTTGAACGGCTGCCCCATCACGCTGTATTGATAGTTCACCACCGGTTGGTAGGTGGTTCTTCTGGAGCGTGATTTACTGTTGTAGCTTGTGTGCTGTTTCACCTCCGAGTGGAGGATGGTGGCAGGCGCGGTAGGCCAGGTTTTCACCCGCTGCGCCCGCACGCGGGCAACGATCCCCAAAATCAACAAAACCAACCCGAATATACCAATCGCAACACCAGGTAACCATTGTGACATTTTTGCACCTCTTTCTTAAACTGAAGGTTAGTTTGGAAACAGGATCCCCATCACGCCAATAAGCATACCTGTAACGATAAAAAAGATCCCGGGTATTACGGAGCGCAACCCCTCCGTGGCCTGGGGCAGCAGGACGGAATCCTGCGCGTCGGCCGGATTGTAATAGACACTCGCTTCACTTCCCACGGAAAATTTCTCGCAGATGCGCGAAGCGGTGATGTAATCATATGTCTTTACCCCAAAAATGACCGTGCTGCTGGTGTACCTGGTTCCATTGACCGTATATTCGTAGGAGATATCGGGCACATAAGCGATGGTGGCCTTGCCCGTGGCGCTGCGCAAGCGGTCTTCGACCACCTCAGAGGAAACAACGCGCCCGCTCACAATCGGCCAGGATTGCGCTTTTTTGGCTTTCAACCGACCGCCGACCGCCCTGTACATGAACACGACGCCCAGCAGGATGAACCCCAGCATAAAAAGGATCGAGAGCAGCATGTATCACTCCTGCGTTTGAGAATGGACTAATTATAACCCTTGCCGCTGTACACCTGGCGGATCACAGGATGGTTTTCGCCCAGGCAGCCGCGCGCTCCAATTCGCCCTCCTGCAGCGGTCCTTCAGATTCGAGCACGATGAAACCGCCCGAGGGCATGGGCAGGCTGGCCCCTTTTTCGACAAGCGCTTTGGTGATGATCTTATCTGCGTAGCCGCCCTGCTTCACGATAAAGCGGAAGAAGCGATTCTTGATGGACTCAAGCGGGATGCGCGTATCAAAGGCGGCGGCCTTCACTCCCTTGAGCGCGCCGGCGGGCAGGGCGGAGAGGAAAGCGGAGATGGCGGGGGTGGGCTTGAAACCGCGCGTGGGAGAGCCCACGAAGAGCACTTCCACACCGGCCAGGTGTTCGGGGGTGACGCTGCCGACCTGCAGCACGGGCACCTCAACCGGCGCGCCGAGCGCGGCGCCGATGGCGCGCGCGATTTTTTCCGTGTTGCCGAACACCGAATCGTAGATCACTAGGGTTTTCAAAGGCTGCCTCCAGGGTTGTGTGACGAGAGTGGGGAATCGGTTAATCAAGGGGAGATTATAGCACCGGAAAGCATCGCCCGGGCACCTGGCGATCAGACACGTGAGCATAAGGCGCGGGGGGAACTGGCTGACCGGCGCCTGAATATGTGTTTGTGGTTATTGCCGCTTAATTACCGGCGCTCAATCTTCGAGGACGAAGGTGACCTTCATCTGCACCAGGTACAGGCAGATCTTGCCTTTTTCGTCGACCTGCACCTCCTGGTTCTCGATCCAGGCGGATTTGACATTGTCAAGGGTCTGGCAGGCGCGGGCAATGCCCTGCTCGAGGGCGTCCTGGAAGCTGATGGCGGAAGCGGACTTGATCTCGGTGACGCGTGCTACTGACATATTTTCCTCCTTTGGGCGCGGATTGTGAGGTGCGGCCCGTTTAAGCCCATTATAGGACATCCCGGCGCATAAGGCAAAAGAGCCCGTGCTCAGTGTTCATCCGGGTAAAGCCCGGCCCCATCTGAAACCAGTGAAACCACCTCTCCCCCCTCCAGGCTCAACCATCCTTCCACCGGGGAGACAGCGGTGCTGTTCCATACGATTGCGGCGGGTTTAAGCGCCTGCCACACGCGCGGAGGGATGTAGCTGATGTCATCCTCGCCCACCACGATGATGGAAAGGTCGCGCAGCGCATCGGGAGCGGTCTCTTTGATAAGCCCGTAATCCACCCCGCCGGGGATGAGCACCTTAACTTCATTATAGGTGATGAGCAGCGCGCTGGCGGAAGGGCTCTCAGCGAGGATGCGGATATCCAGTTCAACTGAGTAGCGCAGCCCTTCGCCGGGTTTCAATTTGATCCCCTCGATCCCCTGCGGTACAGAAAAGGGCTTGCGGTCAGCACCAGCCCGGTAGACCACCGGCGCCAACACGGCGGAGCGCACCGGCACGCGCTCACTGAGCAGTTCCAGTTTACGCGCCGGAGCAGGGTGGGTCAACCAAACCTCGTCAATGCGGTACGCCCACGGCGAAAGTAAGCCACCAATAGCCGCCGATAACTCGTTCACATTCTCACCCGGGTCGAAGACCAGTGTGTGCCCACCGGGGGTGCGCAGGGTAAGCACGGCTTCATCACCGGCGCGTACCACGTCAAGGTGCAGGTTGCCATCGGGGAGGTGCAGTACCATTGACCAGATGGAAAACCCGGCCAGAACGAGCAGAAAAGCCAGCCAGTAGCTGTTCCCTTTGAATAATTTCTTGAAAAAACCCCGGAAAACAAAAAGAAGAATGAAGACGGTCACAAAAACCAGCAGCCACAGCGCGGTGCTGCGGTTTACGGCAAGGCTGCCTGCGTTGAATTGCGCGAACAGCGCCACCACGCGGTTGCAGTAGGCCGCCAGCGGCCAGGCGAATAGTGCCAGCACCTTCCCGGCGGCCGGCAAAAAAACGCCGGCAATAGCGCTGACCCCTGAAAGCACCAGCAGCGGCGGTTGTGCCGGCAGGACGAGCGGATTGGCTATCAAAGAAGTTAGCGAGATGCGCCCGAAATGCCAGGCGATGAGCGGCAGGGTCACCAGCTGCGCCGCCAGCGTGTAAAGGAAGTATTCACTGAGCGGCGCGGCGACTTTTAGGGCTTTCTCTTCGGGTAATCGTGCCTGCAGCAACCCCAGTGCCCACTGCCGCAGCGGCTCTGCGAAGAGCACCAGCCCCAGCGTGGCGGCAAATGAAAGCTGGAAGCTCACGTCCCGGGGCAGGTAGGGATTGGCAAGGCACATAAGCGCGGCTGTGAAGGCCAGCGCGTTGAGCCCTGACTGCCGGCGCCCGATGAGATGGCCGCCAAAGGCGCTGACCGCCATGACCGCCGCCCGCACCACCGAAGGCGCACCGCCCACAAAGACCGCGTACAGCGCGATCAGCAGCGCGGAAAGCACTGCCGCCCAGTAGCGGTTGAAGGCACGGTTGAAGAACCACATAAAGAGGAACGCCAGCACCGCCATGTTGAACCCCGAGATGGCGATGATGTGCGCGGTGCCGGTCTGTTGATAAGCCCTTTCCATGCCGCGCGGCAGGTCCTGGTCCAGACCGAGGAGAATGCCGGCAAGCAGCCCGGACTCTGGTTGAGGATACTGCGCGAACAGCGCCTGCCAGGCACGCTGGCGCACCCATGCGAGCCCCCGGCTGAACCACGCGCCCCGCTCCACCCCGGCCAACTTAACCTGCTGCGGGTAATACATCACGCTGCCGATGTGCTGGCGCTCGAGATAATCCTTGTAGGAAAAGTGCGCTTCGTCGGCGGGGGTGCGCGGTTCGGCGGTAAAGCGCAGCACGTCGCCCACCTGCCAGTCAGTGCCGGCGACAAAACGCGCCCGCGCCTTGCCCTTGATGCGCCTCACTGCCAGCAGAGGGTCGGTGGCACGGGGATCCTCGAGCTCGATGGCGCTCAATTCCAGGTAAACGGCGTCTTCGCGCCGGTCGGGCGGGGCGCTGACGTGCGCAGTGATGGTGTAACTGCCGCGATCGTTATAATACGCCAGGGTGTTCGGGGATGCTTCCGCTTGCCCCGCCAGGTAACGCAGCCCGCCGAGCGCCAGCAGCACGAGCAGCAATCCTGAAGGGAAGCGCAGCGCGGTGCGCGCCTTATTGAGAATTGGATTTGATTTGAAGAAAATGCGCTCAGCAAGGACGGCGAGCACACCCGCCGCGGCGATGAGCCACCAGGGCAGGGCGGGCAGCGCCAGCGCGCCGCCGAGGAGGATACCGCTGAAGAAGGCAAGGGACAGCCAGAGCAGGGGCATGGCACCTCGAAGGGTGAGAACGAGGGAAAGTTGAGTAAATTATAGGGGATATTTAAAAACCGGTGATTGGTAATTAGTGACGAGTAAGCGAGCACGCGCAACCTTCAAAACAGTATCTACGCGCTGACCCATGAAAAGGTTATTAACAACCTTTTCATGGGTTATTTTTAGTCATCTTCGCCGCGAAACGCCTCGTATCCCTCTTTCCATAGATACAGCGCGATAAGAATGCCCGCTATCGGATCCGCCTGCCAGAAGTTGAAAAAGTAGTTCAATCCCAGCCCCACAAGGGTCACCGCCGATAACCAGACACAAATCAGCGTTTGCTTACTGTCCGCGATCAAACTATTACTTTTTAGTTTTTTTCCAGTTTGATACTTCAAATACGCCAGCGGCGGCATGATCAAAATGGAAAGCACGGTAATGACCACGCCTAACAAGCTTCTTTCGGGGATTGCGCGATTCAGAAGAGCGGAAATGCTTTCGTATAAAACATACGCCCCCAGCAGGAAGAACGTGACTGCCACCAGCTTCGTGGCGATCTTTTCGATACGCTCTTCTTCCGCTTCAGCAAGTTCCCCGCCTTTCCTAAAGCGCCATATCATGACGCTTCCCGATAAGCTTTCAATAAAACTATCGAATCCAAAGCCAAGAAGAGCACCACTGCCAGCCAACAATCCCGCCGTTATGGATACGATTCCTTCCAAAAGGTTGTAGCCTACTGTGAAATACGACAGATGTAAGGCTTTGGTATGTAAAGATTTATCGTGAGTGGAGTTTGCTGACATAGTTCGTTTACACAGAAGAAAGGGGCGTCAGATAACAATATCGTGAAAGATATTCAAAACCATGGCCTTTTTCTGCATCCGTAATTTTACACGCGCAGCGCGCCGCGGAAGCCACGGGCGGCATAGTAGGAATCCGCGCCGTTATGGTACACGAAGACCTGGCCGTAGCGGTAGTCGGCGAATAGCGCACCGCCGAGCGCGCGCACCGCGGGCGGGGTCATGATCCAGCTGGAGGTTTTGGTATCGAAAGGACCCAACTGCTGCAGCGAGCGGTACTGCTGTTCCGTCAGCATCTCGATGCCCATGGCAGCGGCCATATCCAGTGCGCTATCGGCGGGCTTGAAGGTCTTGCGGGCTTCCAGCGCGGCGCGGTCATAGCACACGTTCCTGCGCCCGGCCGGGCTTTCGGGGGAGCAATCCATGAAGATGTACTCACCGCTTGTTTTGTCGTGGTAGACCACGTCCGGCTCACCGCCGCTGCGTTCCATCTCGCTGAGCGACCACAGCTTTTCCGCGTGCGCCTCCAGCCTGGCCTGCACGTCCGCCCAGACCATGCCAGGGTGGCGGGAGTCGTGCTTCTCAAAACGCACGCGCAGCACGCTGATCAGCCCTGCACGCTGATCCACTGATAACGGGTTCTTATTCGGAGTATTTTTGTCCATATATTAATCTTATCCCCACTGAATCGGGTTGTCAAGAGGATCTGCGGGGATCAGCGCGGTACGACGCGCAGGCTCATGCCATAGGATGCGTGCTCGACATCCTCACCAGTCAAAATAAAGCCGAGTGAGCGGTAGAGCGCCACAGCGCGGGTGTTGCCTATGTACACGTTCAGCGTGATGCGCTCGGGGTGGTGCCGCTCCACCGCGGCGGCGATGAGCTGCTCACACAGCGCGCGCCCCACGCCCATTCCACGCAGTAAAGGGGAGACGATAATGCGCCCGAGGTGCGCCGTGGCGGGCGCGCGCGCCAGCACCTGCCCGAAGCCGGCGATGTTCTCCTCGTCATCGAGCAGGGTGAAGGTGTTTGCATCCTGCGCGCCAATCTCGCGCCAGGTCTTTTCCACATCGGGCGGCCAGGTGAGCAGTTCTCCGCCCCACAGCCGCAGCTCCTCCGGGGAGGTGATCCACTGAAGGACGGTGCTCAGGTGCTCCGGGGTGGCGGGACGCAGGGATAGATCCATGATCGTCTTAGGGCAGGTTGCGCGGTATGAAGGCATAAGCACGCACCTGGTTGATGCGCCACACCTCCCCGCGCCTTACCAGCACGTCCGTGAAGGAGTGCATCAGTTCGCCGCCACGAAAGTTATGCCCTCTCAGGGTCGCTTCGCCCTCGACCAGCGCGACCTCCGGGGTCACGAAGAACACGGCTTTCAGCCTGCTGGAGTGGCTCGAACCAGCTCCCTCGCCCGCCAGGAAAGCCTTCAGCGCTTTCTCGATGTTCGCGAGCCCCTGCCAAACCTCGCCGTAGGGGTTGATGATCACCGCGTCCGGTGTGAAAAGCGCCAGCAGCGCCGCGGTTTCACCGGCGGTCCAGGCTGCGTCGTAAGCGATCTCAACCGTCCTGACAGCAGTTACTTCACTTGAATGGTTGTTGAATGAAATTGAAGCCACAGGAACCTCCTTTAACCAACCGTGAGGTTATTGTACTGGTAAATACAGGCTGTCATTTACCATCATTCGGATCA
>CAYMGO010000011.1:0-4635 GCA_964390015.1 uncultured Anaerolinea sp.
GTCTGCTTCTAAGTGTGATTTAAAGGTATTGGATCGTGCGCACAGCACTGAATCGCTACTTAATAGCGTGGAATGGTGCAGGAAAGCTGGTTTTGCTCACATTAACCTGGATCTCATTTTTGGCATCCCAGGTCAGACGCTGGATAGCTGGCGGCGCACCCTGCGGCTGGCGTTGGGTTTGGGGGTAGACCATTTTTCCCTGTATTCGCTGATCATTGAAGAAGGCACACGCTTGAAGCAAGCGTACGACCGTGGCCTGCTGCCTGAAGCGGATGATGATCTTGCCGCGGATATGTACGAGACAGCAATGGATGAATTGGAGAAAGCCGGGTACCAGCAATACGAGATTTCCAACTGGGCCAAAAGCAGTGCTGACCGCTGCCGGCATAACCTTCAGTACTGGCGGTATTTACCTTATTTCGGTTTCGGCGCTGGGGCGCACGGGTTCCAGGGTGGCACCCGCACCGAAAATATTGGCACGATCGATGCTTACATCAACGCCGTGAACCAAAAGTCAATAGCGGCATTTCCCGCGGGTCCTGCATGCCTTGAAACGGTGGCCTTGAACCGCTGGGAAATGATACAGGAACACATGATGGTCTCACTGCGTTTGACCGAAGAAGGGGTGGGATTGATGGATTTTTATGACCGCTATGGAGTAGCTGTGAACGAGGTCTTCCCGGCGCAGCTCAGCCGCCTGCTGCACGAAGAGTTGATCGAGTACTGTGAGGGAGAAAGCAGGCTCAGGTTGACGCGCAGGGGAAGGTTGTTCGGGAACCGCGTATTTTCAGCTTTTATCTCAAACAAAGTACCGGTTGGATTCGAATACTTGGCGGATCAGTAAACGTGCACCTGTGTACCAAAACCAATTGTTGTCATTTTGGTCATATCGCCAACAGGGGTGACCCAGCGGTATAACCAGCGCGCTTCTTCGGTCTTCATATTGATACACCCATGACTCATGGGCATGCCGAAGTTCTGGTGCCAGTATGTTCCGTGAAAGGCGATGCCGTTCTCTGGTTCAAAGAATGTTGACCAGGGTACACCCGGAAGAACGTAAGCTTCGAGATCATCTGTCAGTTCGGCTCCTCCCATGTGCTTTGAGGGCATCTTGGTCTGAACGTTGAAGCGGCCGGTCGGTGTTTTCCACGGGATCTCATCCGGGGGGTTGTAATCCAGTCCTGAGGAGATCTTGGTTTGCAGTACAACACGGCCTTCTTCAAAAGCGGTTAATTCCTGGCCTTCAAGAGAAACCTCGATGTATTTTTTATCCGGGTGCACATCCGGTGAAATCGGAGATGTCTCCTCCGGGGGGATGAGACGGGCCTGGGAAGCAGGAATGTAATAATTGAGGTTGTCGTTACCGATCAATTCATCCTTGATGCGGAACCAGGCTTTACCGTCTGGGCCTTCAACAATCTCAGAAATCCAGTGGTTCGTTCCGTAGTAGAGGCGATAGATCGGTGTCCACTGGCCGGGTTTACGCTGTAGATAGCTTTGCGCAAATGGGACTGTAATCTCGGCGAGGTTGATACCTTCTTTTAGTTTATCAGGGACAGGATTGATCTTTACCTGCACTCGCTGCATGTGCGCGCAGTGGATGTATCCACCCCACACACGGTACCACAGAGGATTGTATTTTGGGCTTTTATCTGAAACGACCTCGTAATAAACATTAACAATCTCGTCACGGAAGCGCTGGAATTTGATAGCGCTTTCATCATCTGGTTGACTGTAGACGCTTACCGATTCCACGGCCACCCTGGCGATGCTTTCAGAATCCGCCAGTTCTCCATGATCATAGCTAGGCCTGAATGCAAGGCTGGTCAAGCCGAGCGCGCTCAACTTGAGAAAATCCCTGCGAGTAAGTCTCTTCATCATCATAGCTGGGATTATAACAACTAAATTTGGGTATTAAGCAAGATCGTCGATGAGTTTATCGAGGTCTGTAATATTGAGATACCCGGAAAACGCTCGAATTTCCTTAAAAGCCTGCTCCAAAACTTCTTGTAGACGCTGACGTTCTCCATCATCTACTACGCCGCCTGCCAGGAGCCGGTAGCTTGTTGGCGTCTGATCAATGATGCTGACATACCCTGAACTCGCCAGCCATTGCAAACCAAGCGCGGCAATCGTCTCAGTGGTCGCAGATTGAGCGGCCAAATCCATCAAGGGGTAGTATTGTTGTTGCGCCTTTAATCCGTTCTTGACCCTTCTACCAAGGGTTTGCAAAAATACCGGAATCTGGTGTTCTTGAGGAGGGATAAGGAACCAGTAAATCTGCACAGGGCGGGCTGACTGCAGGAGCAGCCGTAAAACTCCGGCATCAGGCGGAACAGACCAGATGGCAAGCGCCTCGCAAGGAATTATGGATCGCCTGTCAAAACCACTTTCCGGGTAACTGTCCGAGCCCTCCTTCCAGACGGCGAGTGCGTTCAAAGTTGCCAGGCTGGCAAGAACTTCACGCTGGTTTTTAGATCGGCGGTAATCGAAGTTCGTGCGTTTTTGCCTTGTTTTACGGAGGTGAAGTGGACTTACCTCCCGCGTTTGGCGAAAATCGATCCATTCAAATTGAACCTGCTCACTGCCGCGATAATTGCTGGCATGTGCAGTGTATACCAGGTCGAACCTGCCTTCAGGTGTGGGCAGGTCAGCGCTGTTCCACCAGATGAACTGTGTCAGGTCGCCTGCAGGGTTCTCCAGTTCTACCACCCGGTGTTCACCCAGTTTTCCTACTGTGGCGACGTTTACAATGCGCATGTCTTCAGCCGCGAACTGCAAAGAGGGGTTGCCCGGACCAAAAGGTGAGAGCACATCCAGCGCTCGGGCATATTCAAGTGTGATGGCGGAGGGAAGCAGAGGGGCGTCGATGACCAGGTCGGCACTGACTGCCCGGATTGATGTCATCTCTCCGATGGTTCTGTACATCTCCCTTTTGAAGGAATCGATGGATTCAGCCTGAAGCACCAAACCGGCCGCCATGGGATGACCGCCAAATGAGAGAAGGTGTTTCTGGTTGAAGGTCAGCGCGGCGGTAATGTCGATTCCCTCAACTGAGCGGGCGGAGCCGCGCAGCGTTGCATCTGCAGAGGAGACGAGCAGGATGACGGGGCGGTGGAAGATCTCGACCAGGCGGCTGGCAACAATCCCTACAACACCAGCCGGCCATTCCTGGTGCTGCAGTATCAGGATCGGCTGGTCAAGCAACGTTCGATCCTGTTCAATCTGGGCCAGTGCACCCTGGAATACCTGGTCGCACAGGAATTTTCGTCTAGAATTTAGTCCCTCCACCTTGTTAACCATCACTGCAATTTCAACCGGGTCTTCCGACAGTAGAAAATTTACCAATGGGTTGGCATCATCGAGCCGGCCGACCGCGTTTAGTCGAGGCGCCAGGGTGAATGAGATGTGCTCTTCTGAGATCTTCATGTAGTCAACCGAGGCCGCCTGCAGCAAGGCGAGCACGGCGGGGCGGGGGGTAGAGCGCAACAGGTTAAGCCCGGATTGCACCAGATAGCGGGTCTCACCTGTCAGTTGAGCCAGATCGGCGACACAGCCAAGAGCAGCGAGATCATGCATCTGAAAAGCTGTTTTGGAATAACCTTTTTCGGTTAGAAGCGCCTCAGCAAACTTGTAGGCAACCCCCGCGCCGGGCATGGCGGCCAGCGGATGCGTGGCAGGCATGCGCTGTGGGTTAACGAGCGCATAAGCGGGTGGTAATTTTTCAGGCAGGAGGTGATGATCGGTCACTACCACATCAACACCGCCGGATTGCGCATAGGTGATGGCGTCAACCGCTGAAACACCGGTGTCGCAGGTGAGGATCACCTCAACTCCCTGTTTGATGAATTCCTCCAGGGCTCTTAAACCGATCCCGTGAGATTCAGGTCCCCTGATCGGGATGTGATAGCAATGATCAGCACCAATTTTGCGAAGGGCGGAAACCAGGATGGTTGTTGACGTCTGCCCATCCACATCGAAATCTCCCCATACACCAATTCTCTGTCCGGAATCGATCGCATAAAGGATGCGGGAGATCGCCTTATCCATGTCAGGCAACTCATACGGAGAGCAGGGTTGAAATTTCCTAAAGTCAATAAATTGACCGGCTTTGTTGATGGTATCGTACCCGCGTCTCACCAGGGTTTGATAAACAACTTCCGGGTAATCTCCAAGCGCACGTAATTGCTCCGGGATGGCAACCTGTACCAGAAAATTCCAATTACGTTCGATGTGCGGTGGGCGGTACATTTTTAGTGCTACAGGGCGTCGAAGTCTAGGGTAAATTCCAGATCAGGTGTGTCTTCATCCAAACCTGTTTCTGATGTACCGGCTGAGATACCGCGGTCGCAAAGCGAGCGATAACGACAATAAGCGCAGCGTTTGAGATCAGTTGTCCTGGTGACCTGATCTTCACCCAAATTCTGGATCTCCTCCGTCAAGTGGGTTAAGTAATCCACATCTGTTTCAAAATTTTCCTGTGTGTACTCAAAACGGTGAGGTGTGGCAGGGAAGGACGGGAACCAGTAGATCATCTCGATCTCGAGTGATTCGCTGGTTTGTGGATCGGTGTTGACAAGAGAACTCCACAGAACAAGAGGGTAGACTCGTGATTGCAGGCGCGTTAGCAGCTGC
>CAYMGO010000011.1:4735-38149 GCA_964390015.1 uncultured Anaerolinea sp.
TGATGTGTTTTAAAAAGAAGCGGAACCTGCAGTCAACATAGTCCTGCAGATTGTGCTGTGAATAGGAAAAGTTCTCAGGGAGCTGCATCTGGTCCTTTCCAGATGGCGTGCAGTGCTTCGAGTGGAAGCGCCATCATCTTGTCGTTGTGGCTGCCCGTATTCCAGGTGATCACCAGCGACTGGCGGGCGCGCGTAATACCCACGAAGAGCAATCGCAGGCGCTCGCTGGCATAATCAACCCTGGATAGCTCAGTGGCTCTGCCTTCAGGCGCGAAGATCAGTGATTCATCAGCATTGAGCAGACCGGTGAGCCTGTCAACCAGTTCCGCCTGAGGGTTGAAATTCTCACGGATGAACCATTTTTCGCCGATGTAGGTGTCTTGCGGTTGCGCAGACGGAAAATCATAATTATTTACAGACATCAGGTAAACACGGTCCCACTCTAACCCCTTGGCCTTGTGGTAGGTCGAAACAAATACCTTACCCTTGTGGGCGTCAGGATCAAAGCGCAGTTCTTCATCGCTGAAGCCGCTAAATTTGCGGATGCTACCGGAAATGTCCGCCAGTTCGATGGCAAAATCGTTCATCTCGTGCCGGGGGTGCAGCCTGGCATTGAATTCAAGAAGCAGGGCGAACTTATGCGCCAGCGCAAGGTCTGAAGGCTCGGAAAAAAGGTCGTTCGCGATCGTCAAAACCAGCTGGTCGATCGGTAGAAAAGAGGCGTTTTGCCAGCGGACAAATTTGCTCCTTAGTTCTTCAAGTTCACTCTGTAGGTCACCAGAAAAACTTTCAACGGCGAATGCTGCTCTCCAGCTTGTTCCTGGTTGTGGGTAATAGAATTCCTCCAGGCGAGTGCACTTACGAACTGACGCGATGAGCGTCTTGATCTCTTTTTCCTTATCTTCATCCGTTTCGTCGTCAACCAGGATCGCCTGGATCGTCTGTGCGAGTTTGCTGGCATTGGATGGATCGGAAAGTGCGTAGAGGATCTTTTCAATAATGCCGGCGACCCGGCGGGTGGATTGGCTGCTTTTCAACAATTCCACCATGGGGATACCCGCAGTATGCAGAGCTTCTGCCACTTTTTCGCCGTACCAGCCGATGGGTGTGAGTACTGCGATAGTCTTGTCCTGGTTGGCTGGCAGCCACTTCGTGATGTTGTCTACGACCAGTCTGATTTCCTTATCGGTGGAGGTTTTCGAGTTACTGATGTAAACAGCGTTTGGTCGGTCAGGCGGATTGGGTTGGGGGTCACCCGGAGGGGTGGGTTCAATGAGGGGATAATCGAGCGCGCCGCGCAGCGCTGGCAGGGGATGAGCAACCCGTGTCCACTCTATGAGTGAATTCGCCAATTGGATGATACTGAGATTTGACCTGCCCGAGTGCGGTAGGGTCATTTCCGCAACATCCTTTTCTTTGAGAAAGTCCTTGAGAAACTTCGGGTCGGCGGTCGTGAAGGTCTCATAGATCGCCTGGTTGGGGTCACCAACACGCACCCAGTTGCCTTCCGGTCCAACGAGCAGGCGCAGCATCTTTTCCTGCAGGTTAGAGGAATCCTGCGCTTCATCCTCCAGGATGTAAGGCCAGCGCTGGCGCAACCGCAGTAGATAGTTTTCGTCGTTTTGCAGTGAGAGGTAAGCCAGGCGGATGAGGTCAGAAAAATCTAGCGCGCTGCGGTAACGCAACCCGCGCTGATATTGCTGGTAGATTTCGACACCCATTTCCAGCAGCGGGTTGGTATAGTTGAACTGCTGCATGCATACCTGAATGTCTTCAGGTTCCGCCTGCAAGTCTTTTGCTTGATTAATAAAATCCCGGTTCAAACCAGCGACAAGGTCCGGAAAGCCATTGCGCGTACGGCTGGCTGCTGCAAGGTCAACATCGGGTTTCAACAGAAAATTGGCGATCTCGGGATGTAACCGGGTGTAGGCTATGGAAAGCTGCTCGATCATCCTGTCTGATTCAATATCATCGATGATTGAAAACTGGTTGGAAACACCGGCGAGGTCGGGTCTCTCCTGGATGATGTCGTGCGCCAGGCCGTGAAGCGTTCTCACGCGGTAGCCGACATTCTCCAGCAGTTGTGCTGCACGCACAAATCCGCCAATCCGGTTGAGAAAATTATCAACCGCTGAATTGACCAGAGTGACTATGAGGACTTCCTGGTCGTTTTGTAGCTCACCCTTGAGGATCAACTGGGCAGCTAGATAGGAGAGCGTGTGTGTCTTACCGCTGCCGGGGACGGCAGAAATGCCCATTTTCCCCCGCTGGTACTCGAGGATGCGGGTTTGGTTCAGGCGCGGCTTAAACATTCAACCCTCCACCCTGGCGTGCTCTTTCGCGCAGGATGGTCTGCAGCGCCAGAAGCAGCTGCCCGCGCTCTTCAATGCCGTGTTCGTTATAGTTGACGCTGCACATAAAAATATGCGCGCTGCAGCGTTTGACCAGTCCGGTGGCGATGCGGGCGAGGGTCACCTGGTTATTCAGGTATTCATTCTCGTCGGTCCATTTTTGGTCAGTCTGCCAGTTTCGATTGAGCACGTATGGCTGCGTGAGGGGTTGATCGAGCCTTGACCACCAGCCGTTGGAGCCGATATCTACCCAGAACTGATATTTCACCGGGCGGTTTCTCATGAGGAAGGAGTAAGCAGGTGAGAGGAAGACCACATCCGCATCTTCCTGTGTGAGCCCTGGTGAGAAGGACTGTGACGAGAGCAGCCCTTTTTCCAGCACACGCGTGTATTCCTCACCTGAACCCGGTAAATTCGTGCTCGTATTCGGCGTGTAGACCTTCCTGAATTCCCTGCAGGATTCGATCAGGCGGCTGACGGCAGCGGATGCGTCGTAGTCCTGGTGAAAACCAAAACCGGGCTGTGACAGACATTCACCGAAGAACCGGCTGACCCAATGGTCAAGTTCATAAATACCGCTCTCTTGGTTCTGTTGGAGCCAGGTACATATCCGCTCGTAATATTCACCAACCCGGAAAGTTATTCGGGATTGCATATCAAGTTTGAGGGTTTGGAACGAATTCAGCGAGAATTCTCCCTCTTTGGCTTTGTAAAGAATGCGTGAAAGAAGGTCGGCGCGGAGAAAATCACAATCATCGATCACCATGGCGAAGGCTGACCTGGCCTGTTGTGGTGTTGGGTTCAAATGCCACGATGGGTGTGCTATCCGGGCAAATGTAAGGACGGCCTGGACCGCAGGTTCATCCCGCAAACTACGGGAGGGACGGTATGTGGCGAATGGAATGCCTGCGCTGGCCAAGCGATTGGTGAATGAAAAACGCAGGGAATCACTGAGGTAAGGTGTGAGGATGGCGATTTGACCGGGTCGAACCGCTTCCTGCCGCAGGAGCCTGTCGATTTCTCCTGTCACCCAATCCAGCACCTCCGGGTAGAAGCGGAATGCCTGGATGGAATAACTGCCCTCCATCGATCCGGGTTCGTGAGTGATCAAGCGGTGTTCAAGGATACTTTCATGCAGCGCGCTCTCGAGGGATGCCATTGGACCGCTCTGCACCAGGGAGGAGGTCAGTTGCATCTCTCCGGTGCAAAGACTTGCCAGGTGACGCGCGCTTATTGGATCAGCACCAAGGAAAGAGCGGTAACCCCCTCCTTCATCCTGGATCAACAACGCGGAGTCCAGATCAGGGAGCAATTCTGCCGCAAAATCATGAGCGACCGGGAAGTCCTCTTCAATATTGTCATAGATCAAATGACGAATGGAACGTGAGATGTGCTTCCGGCAAAGCAAAGAAGGCCACAAATGATCAGTAAATATCGATAGCTGCAGTGAAAAATCCAGGTAATTGTTCGCCAGGCAGAATTCGCGAAATTTGATGGCACATTCCTGGGCTTGCTGGTAAATGTTGGTTTTTGATGTTTTCCCTGCCCAGGCGGATACCAAACGCTCCGCAATCTCGGCCGGTGGAAAACCAACCACGGCGGATTTGTTGAGGTTATCCAATATCTGGCTGTAAAGGCGGTTCGGATCTATTGTCAGGCTTTCAAAGTAGCCCTGCTCCAGCAGTGGTTCCACGATTCCCGCAAGGTAATATTGGGCGGTTTCCATGTTGAGGAAGCGGGGAGGTGTGGAGGACGAAGAAAAGCCCGCGCTGGTAGCAATGAGCGGCCAGAAAAGCGCGACCATGCGTTGTGCCAGGCCGTTGAAGGTTAGAACCAGGGGTGGGCTGCAGCTGGGGAAACCAGGAGAATGTATCTCTTTATAATATTCAGCTGCCAGGCGGCGCTGCGGAACAAGGACGAGGATGCTGTCACCATCAACTCCTCTTTCCACCAGTTGCCGCATGCGCAGTACACCCGCAGTGGATTTGCCTGTACCGGCTTTGCCTTTCAGGAGGATGCTGCCATCAATCGGTGCGCTTATGACCGCTTGTTGCCCATCAGTAAGGTCGAAATTAGCCGGGGAATTGCGATGAACAGTATTCAATACTGTATCCCGGCGATGGCGTGCAGCACCGCTCTGGTCAGCAGGGCGTCAGCTGAAGAACGATGCGCATTCGGTAATGAGATGTTGAAAAATCTACCGGCTTCCGCCAGTTTGAAAAAGCGGTAGGAACTGCGGTAAGGATCCCATTCACCCCGGAACTCAGAGAAAAGCTGCATCACATCAAGAAAATCCAGCTTTTCACGCCAGGGGAGACGATATCGCAAGTGGGATTGCTCCATCATACGCGCGTCAAAGGAGGCGTTGTATGCCGCGATTGTTCTGCCATACAGAATTGCCCTCAATTGAGGCCACTGTATTGGCCATGCCTGGGCATCCGCCACCTTGCGGTTGGAAATGCCGTGGATTCTTTCCGCTTCCCGTGGAATCAGTTGGGTGGGTTTGACCAGTTTCCAGTAAAGTTCTGTGCCGTCGTGATCGATGACCGAAATCTCGATGATCTCGTCCGTTTTGGCGATACCGGTTGTTTCAGTATCCAGGTAGAGGGGTTTGAGCGCTAATTTTTGACGCGCGACCTCACGTACGTGTTCCTGGTGAGTTGTTAAAGTTGTCATTAAGAAAATTGTCCAGGAATTATTGAAGTGTCCACAAAGAGATCTCTTCCAGTAGCACGGTGAATCCCGGTTCTTCAAACGCTGAAGCAAAGGCACCAATGTAGCCCTTTTCCGCGATGCCGTTATCAGTGAGTTCTTTGACCAAATATCCATTGATGTATAGTCGGAACGTGTCACCCGTGGCCATTACACCCAAGCGATTGACCTGGTTGCTTCCAGCCATTATCCTGGTTTCTGGGGTCCAGCTCACCAGCGTGTTTGACCCGCCATTATCCCAGCGCAGAAAGTAATATTGACCACTGCAGGAGACACCAAAATAGTATCCGATGCCATCACCGTACGTGGGCGCGCGGAAGACCAGTCCATACTGGTCGGCGCCAGCACATGCTTCTGTACGGAAAGTGCCTTCCAGATACAGGTTTTGTGGATTCCTGGAGGTGAGCCGCCACCTTTTTCCAGCGTTTACTGCAAGGCTCTTGAATACCATGGCACCGTTGTCTACCTTGATGATCATGCCATCGTCCTGGTAAGAGTTTGCCAGGCCAAAGGAGACGCCATTCGAGAAGGTATCCGAAAATCCGGGCGAACCCAGTGTGAGAGATGGATCGGTGGCAGGGGCAGTTGCGGTGACGGTGAGCGTGGCGGTTGCAGTGGGCTCAAGCGTCAGCGTTGGAGAATCAGCAGGGATGATCGGTTCGTCTGTGAGCACTGGCTGCTGTGTTGGCAGCACCGCTGTTTGAGCAGCCGAAAGCGTGGCCGCGACTCTGGTGGCCACCAGGTCTTGCTCTGGCGTTGGTCTTATCAAAGGAAAATTACAAGCGGTAAGTAAGAACAACATCAGAGCCAAAACGGTTATCAATTTTCTCATATTATCCTCACTTGTCATGAAACTATTATAGCCTCTGTCATCCGGATTCAAGTGATGTATCCTTTCAACAAGTCCTCACTCAAGTATAATTCCTGTGAAGCTTATGAAAACAGCGATCCTGCAAGTAGAGCCGTATGATGATGTGGCTTCCATTCGCGACAAGGTCTTGTGGTGCCGGTCCGAAAGGATCCTGCTGGTTTTACCAAAACAAAAAAGGGCGTTCCCGGGGCTACTTGAACTGAACCTGATCGAGCGGTGGGCAAAGGAGAACGGAGCTTCACTTGCGGTTGTCAGCCGCAGCGATATTACTAGGGAGTACGCGCAAAGCCTGAAAATTCCATTTTTCAGTTCAATTCCAGAGGCTCAAAGAGGTGAATGGTCAATCAATCTCCTGGCGCCGGATCCGCATAGTGGGATCAGAGGAAAAGAATCCATTCTCGAAATGCGCGAGGACCTGCCTATGGCAGGTAAGAAACCACTTCACTCGAGGCTCAGGCTGGCAATAGCTGTTGTGACTGCTATTGCTTTGTTCTCTCTTCTGTTATTTCTACTTCCATCTGCGACCGTAATCGTCTATCCCGAACCCGAAATGCAGGCTTTAGCACTGGATATTCGCGCCTCAAAGGAGTTCAGCCAGGTGAACATCACTGGTTTGCTACCGGCGTATGAAGAAACCCTTACCGTAAGCGGTCAGCAAACGCTCACGAGCACTGGTACTGTGATGATCGGAAAAGAGTCAGCCATAGGCGATGTGACATTCCGGAACCTCACAAAAGAAGAACTTACGATACCCAAAGGTTCAGTAGTGGCGATTGGCGGTGCGGAGAGCATACGTTATGCAACCACAAGAGATGTAATCCTGCCCGTTGGCGATGGGGGAGTGACTGCGCAGGTGGAGGCGTTAGAACCGGGAGTGGAAGGCAATGTTGAAGCCGGACAGATAACCATGCTTGAAGGAAGCCATGGCTCAAAAGTTGAGGTGAGCAACAGCACTCCGTTTGCTGGCGGGAGTTCTTCAAATGCGAATGCACCTACTGAAAATGATTACCAGCGCGCACGAACCACATTACTGCAAGAACTGGAAATTCTGGCCTTGGAGAACACGAAGACAAACGCGAATAATAAAAAAATACCCATCAAGGAAAGCCTCTCAATCAGTGAAGTGCTGATTGAAAAACAACTTAACCCGATTGGAGCACCCTCCGATACGCTCACACTGGAAATGACCACAGCTTACAATCTGCTTGTGTATGATCCTGCGCAATTACAGACCCTGGTGGAGGATATACTGGATCTCTCAATTCCTGAAGGTTACCACGATGCTGAAGGTATAGCGGCTGTGCGCAATCAGGCGAATATCGAAATAAGCAACAAGGGTGAAGCCTCATGGCGAGTTGAAGCCTCGCGCCGCATTTTGAAAAACCTTCCTGTTGATATGTTATTGACCAAGATCAGGGGAATTAAAAAAGCAGATGCCATCAGGATGTTGAACGAAAAAATCTCACACATGAAATCGGCAGAAGTCATCACTTTTGTGAATTGGTGGCCCTGGCTCCCACTGCTCACAGGCCGCATAAATATGGTTGAAAGGTTGATCAATGGAGGGTAGGGTATTGGCGATCGACCCGGGAGCGAAAAGATTGGGAGTTGCCATCAGCGACCCATTCCGCATTCTCTCTACGCCGTTAGCGGTGATCAAACATGAAAGCCTGGCATGTGATAGCCAGAAGATCGTTGACCTTTGCGTTAATAACGAAGTCAAATTGATCATCATCGGGCAGCCGCTTTCCGCCAGCGGTGAAGTAAACCCGCAGACCAGGCATGCCATCAAACTTGCCGAAAAGATCATGACTTTGACGGTAATACCTGTAAAATTGTGGGATGAGAGTGAAAGCACCAGTATTGCCAGAAAAGCTGCCATTGAAATGGGAATGACTCGCAAAAAGCGCATCGGTCACCTGGATAAACACGCTGCAGCGGTCATCTTGCAATCTTACCTTGACGCGCAGCAGGATTGGAGTGCGGGTGAGGCATAATCGACGTTCGCGCGCTCCAGGTTGCGCCCTGGTAATCCTCCTTCTCGTTTTGATTGTCCTGGCAATCTGGTTGGTAGTTCCGGCATTGGCTAAGCGCACTTTTGGACCACCCGCGGGTTATCTGACGGGTTTTACCCGTTGGAATTTTAGTATTCAGACCCTCCTGCACCGGGAGGACCTGGTTTCTTCTGCATCTTCAAAAGATCAAGAAATCGATTTTACGATCGAGAGTGCTGAATCCATATCGAGCATCAGCAGGCGGCTTGAACAAGCGGGATTGGTCAACGACGCGGCCGGATTCAGGGCTTACCTGGTTTACAAAGGATTGGATTCGCAGATCAAGGCCGGGTCATTCAAATTAAATCCAACACAGACAAGCCTGGAGATCGCCGAAAGCATCCAGGCTTCATACTCACCGGTGGTACCTTTTTACATTTATCCCGGCTGGCGGGCGGAAGAGATCGCCGCTGCGCTTCCACCATCCGGCATTGAGGTCGATCCAGCTGATTTCCTACAGGTTATCTACGACCCCGCAAGTTTGGAGGACTTGACCCCATATGCGGCATTCCCGTCTTTGGAAGGATTTCTATTCCCTGGCACTTACGAGATTGATCGCAAAGTAAGTACAGAAGAGCTGGTAATGCTATTTATTGACAGGTTCAACGACAACGTGTCTCCGGAAGTTGTGGATGCCATAGACGCGCGCGGATTGACCCTTTACGAGGGAATCACACTGGCATCGATCATTCAACGGGAGACTTTCATGGATGACGAAAGAGCCTTAATGGCATCTGTTTTTTACAATCGATTGCAAACCGGCATGAGGCTGGAGACGGATCCAACTGTTCAGTATGCTCTGGGGTATTCTGAAAAGTGGGGCAACTGGTGGAAAACCCCATTGAAGACCGTTGACTTAAGAATCGAATCACCCTACAACACCTATCAAATTAATGGATTACCGCCGACACCGATCTCCAATCCGGATCTCTCATCAATCCTGGCAGTGGCATTCCCAGAAGATAGTCCATTTTTCTACTTCCGGGCAACTTGTGATGAATCGGGATACCACGATTTTTCAGTCACATTTGATGAACACCTTTCAAAAGAGTGTAAATAGACAAAAAAGGAGACCCAACGGGTCTCCTTTTTGTCACTATAAGCGGGTGTTATCAGGCGTTATAGCCGGGGCCTGATTTGAAAAATTCAGCGTTTGTTTCAATGCAGAAGGTGAGGTCAACAACTTCGCCAGCGGCGAGTGTGCGGGTGCCTTCCAGGTGAACAGCTTCGCCGTCGTGATTGGTACCGTCATAGACCTCAGCGAAACCTTCAGTTCCCACGGGCATTGAAAGTTTCTCGCCGCCTTTTGCCTTGTAGGCTGCTGGGACTTCACTATCCGGGAAAATCGCCTCAAACGGGCATTCGGCCACACAGGCACCGCAGTCGATGCAGGTGTCTGCATCGATGTAGTACCATGGCCATTTATCTTCCGGTTTGCCTGGAACGATGCATTCCACCGGGCAGACAGTTGCACAACCACCATCACGCAAACATAAACTGGTAATTACATGAGCCATAAGTATCCTCCATTTTGGGTTGGTTATCTTTATTTTATCGCAGAATAGCGTTTTTCAACCTCTTTCCAGTTAATGATATCCCAAAAACTGGAAAGGTAGTCAGCGCGGCGGTTCTGGTACTTCAGGTAATAAGCATGTTCCCATACATCTACGACCAGGATGGGTTCAAGACCTTCCTGCAGGGGTGAATCCTGGTTGGCAGTGGAATGCAGCACAAGTTCGCCGCCTGGTTTTGCGCTCAACCAGGCATAGCCGCTGCCAAACCTGGTAAGTCCGGCTTTTTCAAATTCAGCCTTGAAGGTGGAAAAATCACCAAATTTTTTCACCAGTTCATCCATCAATTTTCCGGTCGGTTCACCGCCACCTCCCGGACCCAAACTGAACCAATACACGTTGTGATTGTAAACACCGCCGCCGTTGTTCCTTACAGCAGTGCGGATGTCTTCCGGGACCAGATCGAGGCTGGCTAGGATCTTTTTTAGCGGCCACTCAAAGAATTCCGGGTGTTTTTCGATCGCAGCGTTAAGGTTTTTCAAGTATGTGGCGTGATGTTTACCGTAGTGGATTTCCACGGTCGCTGTGTCGATCACAGGCTCTAAAGCGTCGTGCGCAAAAGGCAGTGCGGGCAGTTCAAACGGCATTTTTCCCTCCATAAATTGATATTTGATTACTGATTTCATGGTTATTTCAGTTAAAATTCTAGCCATCCAGCAGGTGTTTGTCAAGTAAAGTCTCATCAGGATAGCCTGGACAGGACAAATTTGTGGAAAATTTTGAAGAGCAGCAAAAGACTAAACCACTTTACCTCGTGGGATTGTTCATTGGTATCCTGGCGGTTTCGACGGCATCGATATTCATCCGCTTTGCGCAGGAAGAAGTCCCGTCACTCGTGATTGCCGCGGGCAGAATGGTCATTTCCACAGTGGTCATGCTTCCCTTCGCTCTTTCCTCCTGGAAGCGAACGCCGACGATTTTCACCCGGAAGAATATTCTACTTTTACTACTGGCAGGTACTTTTTTAGGTCTGCACTTCGCCACCTGGATCACTTCACTTGAATATACTTCGGTTGCCAGTTCGGTTGTACTTGTGACGACCGCTCCACTTTGGGTGGCTTTGTTATCTCCTCTCATTTTGAAGGAGCGCTTGACGACGCAGGTGATCATCGGCTTGGCAATCTCGTTATGCGGTGGCATTATCGTGGGTGTCAGCAGTAACTGTACTACCAGCGGTATGCACATCGCTTGTAGCGGATTGCAGGCGCTTTGGGGGGGTGCCAACTCGATTGGTAATTTGCTGGCGTTTGCCGGTGCATTACTATCAGCAGGATACCTGATGGCAGGCAGGAAGGCGAGGGGAACAATAGCCCTGCCGGTTTACACTTTTATTGTCTACGGTACCGCGGCACTCATCTTATCTGGGCTGGTGGCCATAAAAGGGGATAAGGTCATTGGGTACTCCGACATGAGTTATTTATGGATCCTGGCCCTTGCGTTGATTCCACAATCTGTAGGGCATACGGCATTTAATTGGGCACTTAAATTCCTGCCGGCAGCTTTTGTTTCCATTGCGCTGCTAGGGGAACCGGTTGGAACAGTCATCCTGGCGGCTTTATTGTTGCACGAAGCACCGACATTGCTGGAGTTGCTTGGTGGATTGCTGATCTTGATGGGTATTGCTATGGCCACGCAGAGAATTACGGCTAAGAAAAGACCTCCAGGCTGAAGCTGGAGGTCTCTTGATCTATCGACTGTATAAATAGTTCATTTCTTTTATCTGGTCACGCAATTGCGAATTGACCTGGTAGGGTGCGTAGCGCCAGCCCCAATTACCTGAAGGACGACCCGGATAGTTCATGCGTGCATCTGTTCCTAATCCCAGAAAATCCTGGAGCGGGCTGATGGCAAAGGCAGCCGGTGATTTCCATAATTCGCGAATCATGTCATGTGAGATGTTTTCGCCTGTGCTGGCCAGGTACCTGCGGCAAAGGTCTTTTTCCGTTTCAGGTGCGCTTTCATACCAGCCAAGCGTGGTGTCGTTATCGTGCGTACCAGTATACGCCACGCAATTACCCGGGTAGTTGTGCGGCAGGAAGAGGTCATCAGGTGTGCCGCCAAAGCCGAACTGCAGGATCTTCATTCCCGGTAATCGATAGGAATCCCGTAATTCGACCACGTCCGGGGTGATCAATCCCAGGTCTTCAGCTATGATCGGTAAGCCATTGAAAGCCTTATTGATCGCATCTAGGAAGCTTTTTCCAGGACCTTTAACCCAACGCCCGATCTCTGCGGTGGGCATTCTTGCAGGAATCTCCCAGTAACCAGCAAATCCACGGAAATGGTCCAGTCGCACAATATCCACCGTGTTCAACACTGCTCTAAACCGGTTGATCCACCAGGAGTAGCCCTGTTTTTTGTGAACATTCCATCTGTACAGGGGATTACCCCATAATTGACCGGTCGGTGAAAAATAATCAGGCGGAACACCAGCAACAACAGTTGGGCGGCTGTCTTTACCCAGGAAAAAGAGATCAGGGTTCGCCCAGGCATCTGCGCTGTCGTAGGCAATGAAAATTGGAATATCCCCGATGATTTGGATGCCAAGTGAATGGGCATACTCATTGACCTTCGCCCATTGTGAATAGAAGATGAATTGCCTGAATTTGTGTTTTTCGATGGCATCAGAATTGTTTTCTTTAAAGTGATCGATCGCATCAGATTGTCGTAAGCGTAGTTCCACAGGCCAGCCATCCCATGAGCCACCACCCTGGAATTCTTTGATCGCCATAAAAAGGGAGAAATCATCGAGCCAGTTGGATTGAGCGGTGCAGAAAGCCTGATACGCCTGGTGAAGTTTGACTGACCTGGATCGTTTGAATTGATGGAAGGCACGGTCAAGGATGGTGATCTTCCAGTTGATCACAGGTCCGAAATCAACGTGGTCTGCAGGGAATTCAGGTCTGTCGAGGAAATCCTCGCGGCTCAACAGGTGCTGTTCGAGCAGCAGTGTGGGGGAAATCAGGTATGGGTTTCCAGCAAACGCGCTGAAACACTGGTATGGTGAATCGCCGTAACCGGTTGGACCAAGCGGAAGGATCTGCCATAAGGAACAACCGCTGTCATGAAGGAAGTCAACCCAGCGGTAGCATTCCGGTCCGAGATCCCCGATGCCATCAGGACCGGGGAGGCTGGTGGGGTGAAGCAGGATGCCGGATTTTCGAGGTAGGGTCATATTCATCTCTCATAATTGGAATTATTGACCAATTGCGTGTAGAGGTCTAAATACTTTTGGGCTGAATTAGCCCAGGAGAAATCCTGCGCCATGGCGTTGGATTGCATTACTTTCCAGGCTTTGTCATTCTGGTAGAGTTGCAGCCCGCGCTCAAGCGCTGCGATGAATGAAACCGCATTCGCATCAGTAAAGAGAAAGCCATTCGCTTCTGCTGACTGTTCAGGGTCAAAAATTGTGTCAGCCAAACCGCCGGTGGCACGAGCGAGAGGCAGGCAGCCATAGCGCATGGCGTACATCTGAGAAAGTCCGCAGGGTTCATAACGAGAGGGCATCAGCAATATGTCCGCTCCGGCGTACATACGCCGTGAAAGTTTAACATCAAATAGAATGGCAGCCTTCACCTTGTCCGGCATTTCCTCTTCAAGGTCTTTGCAGGCCTGTTCAAGGTTACGATCACCGGTGCCAAGCAGAATAGCGCGCCAGGGAAGGTCTTTGGCAGCTCGAAGCCCTTCGACGATTATGTCCACGCCTTTCTGCCTGTCCATACGGCTGATGAGCACCAGCAATGGGGTCTCCAAATCAATTGGAAATTGGAATTCTTCGAGAAGCGCTTTCTTGTTTTTGCGGCGTGAGGCGATACTTTTCCGGTCGAAATTCACCTTCAGCGCGGGATCCGTTGCTGGATCCCAGGACTTAACGTCAATACCGTTCAGAATACCGCTGAGCTGAGAGAGCCTGGTTTTAAGAAAATCCTGCAGGTCGCATCCATATTCCGGCGTGAGAATTTCTTGGGCGTATGTGGGGGAGACTGCAACGATACGGTCTGCTGCTGCCAATCCCATGGGGAGTGGTAAAGTCTTTCCCCAATGCGGCAGGTTCCTGTTGCGGGATGGTTTTACGTGATAGGTGGTCAGGGCTTCTTCCGCTCCGGTGCCCATGAAGGGTAAATTGTGTATGGTCAATACCGATTTGGTATGCTTCAAATAAGGGACATTCCTGGCTGCTGCTGGCAATTGGTGCAGTGCCACGGCTGTGTGCCAGTCGTTGGCATGCAGTATGTCACAATTCCACTTGAGAATGGCGGGGATCTTCAGGCAAGCGAGAGAAAAGAAAATGAATTTTTCAGCATCTGACTTGAAATCGACCCCGTATGTCGCATCCGACCGGTTTATTGGTTCACCGGAAACCAGGTAGGTGACAACACCAGAGAGATCGGTAACATATAAACCAGCTTCAACCGGACCATTTAACGTACTGATCTTGAAATTTTGAATTAACTCGGAACGAATTTCTTTTGCCTTAAGGTGATTGTAATAGGGGATTACCAGCCGGATATCAATTGCTAACCTATCTGTTTGCGAATTCAGATCGTTGATCGCTGGGGGTAAGGCCCCGGCCACGTCACCCAGTCCACCTGCCTTCACGAGAGGATCCGCCTCGGAAGCAATGAAGAGGATGTTCAGCTTAATCCTTGGCACATCAGAATTTATCATTTAAGAGGATCACCTGACCATCTCGATATAGTCGTCCGAAGTAACCTCATCCAGGTCGGCTCCGAGGTAACTGATCAACTCAGTGATGAGTCTGGATTTCATAGCCGCGTCCTGGCGGCTCCAGGTGCGGCTTTTCACTTCAACGAACTGCCCGATAGCAGGCTTTAAAATCTCATCGAAGTTTATGAAGAATTCCACATCCTTGTACCTCACCAGGTAGCGGATGCGGTTCTTATCTACCTCTTTTTCAAGGTGAGGTTTGAAGTACTCGCGGTAAAAGCGCGGGCTTTGGGTAGCAGGTGCGAGGTAGCGGCTTCGCGAGAGCAGAACCTCCTGTTCAAATTTGTCCTCACTGGTCGGGCCGATAAGGGTGAGCCTGGAGCGAACCTGTTCGATCTTTCCCATTTCATCAAGGAACTCGTCCTCGCGGTAACGTAGAATCCCCTGTTCAATGTCAGCAAAGAAGAAGTAGATATCAAATTCACGGTAATGGCGCTTGCGAATGATTTCCATATCTGAAGTTAGTAGTTTTTCGATCATCTTTTTGCGATCATCGATGCGTACTTTCAACTGGATCTCAAAGCTTTCTTCTTCAGATGTGCCGCCAATGGCAACCAACTTGGAGAGGACTGAGGATTCTCGCTTGATCAGGAATTGATCTATCCTACGCGCGAATTCACGGCTGTGAACCAGGAGTTCCTCTTCGTTCAACCCGAGGAGCTGCTGGTCGCGCATGAGCCACTTCCCATTGACCATCACATCCTTAACATCCGTGGCTTTAGCGGCGTAGATAATTTGTGCGTAAGCCCCGTTGGGGTCATGCTTAAACCTGGGGCTGTTATGCAGCGGGTCAAGGTTGATTAGGATCAGGTCAGCGCGTTTTCCCTTTTCCAGTGAGCCAGTGAGGTGACCGATGTGCATCGCCTGGGCACCTAAACGGGTTGCCATCAGCAGTGTGGTTCTGGCCGGCAGCACAGTTGGATCACCACTAAAACCTTTCTGAAGGAATGAGGCGAGGCGCATTTCTTCAAACATGTCCAGATCGTTATTCGAAGCCGGTCCATCAGTGCCTATTCCTACATTCAGTCCAATTTCGAGCATGCGGTTTATCGGTGCGACACCCGAAGATAGCTTCATGTTGGAGGATGGATTATGCGCCACACCAGCGTTTGCGTGAAGCAGGGTGTGCATCTCGCCGTCATCCACATGCACGCAATGCGCTGCAAGAACTTTGGCATCGAAAAGATTCTGTTTTTTCACGTAAGGGATCACTGGCATGCGGTTATCGCGGCGCATGTTTTCAACTTCTGAAGCGGTTTCAGCCAAGTGGGTATGCAGCGGAACATCAAATTCCGCTGCCAGAGCGGCGGTGGCCTTGAGAATCTCCGCGGTGCAGGTGTATGGCGCGTGAGGTGCAACCGATGGCACGATCAGGTCGTGATCCTTCCAGCGGGAGATAAAGTCCCGTGACATTTCGAGTGATTCTTCAAAAAACTGTGCGTCAGGTGTTGGGAATTTCAAGACTGTCTGTGAACAGAGTGCGCGCATCCCGATCTCTGCTGTGGCTTTGGCGACCTCCTCTTCAAAATAATACATGTCAGCGAAGGAGGTAATACCGGAGCGGATCATCTCTGCACAGGCGAGCTGGGTACCCAACCTGACGAAATCATGAGAAACAAATTCCCGCTCGACCGGCATCATGTATCCCATCAGCCACACATCCAGGCGCAGGTCGTCTGCCAGTCCGCGCAGCAAGGTCATGGGCACGTGAGTGTGGGCGTTCACAAACCCGGGCAAGAGGATCTTCCCCCCGCAATCTACTCTCTGGTCGGCTGTGTATTCAGCGAGAATATCCTTCTCTTCACCGACCGCTTCAATGACTTTTCCGGTTATCGCCAGCGCACCCGATTCATAATGGTGAAAGTCCTGGTCCATTGTTAGAATTTCAGCATTATGAAGGATTAGGTCTACTTTTTTCATTTTTTACTCCGGTCTAAGAAGCTTCAACGAGTTTATGCCAGATGAAATCAAGGCAGGAATTTTCGATCCATTTGTCCAATTGTGGAGCGGCTCCGTTGAATTGCCGCTGCCTGGTTTTTTGGCGATCAAGGCAAATGGAAAACATATCCAAAGTGCAGAGATCATCCTGCTGTGAAAAGTTGAATGCAAAACACGCTGTACCGGCTAGTGATTTGAGATTTTTATGCAACAAGAACGGCCGGTCCAATTTTTTCAAGGTAAAGATCTGCCTGGTTCGTAGATCCGAATTCTTGAATAACTCAGTGGGCAAAGCGTGTGTGAGAAGGTTTATCGTTAATTCTTTCTCCTGGGCGAGATTGATGACCCTATCCAGGAGTGTGTCTTCATCAAAACCGTAAACATGCAGCGGCAAGAGCTCCAGGATCTTCTTTTCTACTTCACTGATCATCCTATCTGCTTCATCGGTTGACGCAGCCTTGGCAGTGATGCGGATATCCACGCAGCCCGGATGGGCGGAAAGACCAACCGTCGGGTTGCTGAGTGTTTCAAGGTCATTGATAAGGTCATCGACTACTGATTCACCGATTCCACTCGTGTGAATGACCCGCGTTTTTATGAGCTGGTAAAGAGAAAACTGCTCCCTAAGCAGTTGGATCACCGATGCCTGAAAAATTGTCTCCATCTCCGCTGGAACACCTGGCAGGCACACGAGCACCTTACTGTTTTCTGCGATGTAAAAAGCAGGCGCAGTACCAACAGGATTATGTATTGCCACTGCATTAGCGGGAAGAAATGCTTGTTTCTGATTGTTGTCTGAAGGAATTATTCCCCTGATCTGAAAACGATGATAGATCTCTTTCCAGAGTTCCGCATGAAAGATCATCTCTACGTTATATGCAATGGCAGCAGCGTTGCGCGTGGGGTCGTCGATTGTTGGTCCGAGTCCGCCAGTGGTAACGACAATATCCGCGCGGGTAAGACTCTCGCGAATCATATCCGCAATACGCAATGGATTGTCTCCGATGATGGTGACCCGAAAGAGGTCGATCCCAAGTTGGCGTAACTGGCGTGCGAGGTAACGAGTGTTGGTATCCTGGATCTCACCCAGCAGGAGTTCTGTTCCAATTGTGATGATCTCAGCCTGTGTCATTCCAACTCCATTAATTAAAGCATTTTATCAGGTTTTATCTCGCACCGTTGCGGATATTTACCAACACGCTAGTAGTTGGGGTAATTGAGGTAGAATATTTTTACTACAGAGGAAAAGGATAATGACAGCGACGGATGATCGGTCACAGCGAATCAAAACAGGAAGATGGGGTGAAACCGCTGCTTTGGCATACCTGGAAGGTCATGGCTATGAGCTGTTGGAGCGAAATTTCCGATCACCAGATGGTGAGATCGACCTGGTAATGCTGAAAAACGGTGAACTCGTTTTTGTGGAAGTGAAAACCAGGAGATCGCGCGATTTTGGAACCCCGGAAGAAGCAGTAGACGATGAGAAACTGGAGCATCTCGAAGCATCCGCGGGCTGGTACCTTCTTGAACACGCAGAATTTGCAGAAAACTGGCGACTTGACGTGATAGCAGTAATCGGTTCACCTGGCATTGACTGCCCTGAAATTGAATGGTTTGTAAATGTCAATGGCGATTGATAACGGTCCCGTCCTCGTGATAGTAGGTCCGACTGGGGTAGGAAAGACCAGTTTTGCGATCGAGCTTGCGAAACGGATCGACGGCGAGATCATTTCGGCAGACTCACGCTATTTGTACCTTGGGATGGATATCGGTACTGCAAAACCCACTGAAGATGAGTTGTCGTGTGTACGCCATCATTTGATCAATGTTGCTAAACCACATGAGACTTGGGCTCTGCCGCAGATTTTAGAAAAAACACTTGAACTGATAAATGAGATCCATGCACGAAATAAAATACCCATTATCACCGGCGGAACCGGTCAGTACATACGGGCACTAACCGAAGGGTGGCGCGTTCCTGAACTTGTGCCAGACCTGGAATTGAGAAGTGCACTGGCTGAATGGGGGGGGCACATCGGCGCGCGGGAATTGCATCACAAACTTGCGATCATCGATCCTGCAGCTGCGGATTTTATCGATGCCAGCAACTTGCGAAGAACGGTCCGAGCCCTGGAGGTGATATTCTCAACAGGGCATAGATTCTCAGATTTGCGCCAGAAAGATGGCCCGGCTCATGCGTATTGGATGATCGGGTTATTCATGGAAAGAGACAAACTGTACCGGCGCGTGGATGAACGCATCGACCGGATGATCAGGCTTGGCCTGGAGAAAGAAGTTCGAGACCTGCTCGCAAATGGATACGGGGCAGAGCTACCTTCAATGTCTGCCATCGGATACCGTGAGATGGTACATTACATAAATGGTGAGATCGATCTGGAAACTGCGAAAACGTCAATGCGCCGGAACACTCGCAACCTTGTAAGGCGGCAGGCCAATTGGTTCAAGCCAACAAATCCTGAGATCCACTGGTACGAGGTGATGGATGACACGCTTGATCAGGTCTTGACCGATCTAACGAAGGCAGGGATCCTGAAGTGAGGATGATTGACAATCGACCGTGGATCAATCGTTATGACGAAGGTGTTCCAGCTTCTTTAGAATACCCGGATATTTGCGTACACGATTACCTGGCGCAGCAATCCAAAATTAATCCAGGCAGGATCGCGGTCATCTCGGATTCGGAATCCATCAATTATCGCTCTTTGAGTGATATGGCATCGAGCTTAACCTTTCAACTATACCAACATGGCATCAGACCTGGAGACAGGGTGGGCATTTGCCTACCAAATTCACCGGGTTTCGTGGTCGCATTCTTCGGTGTATTACAGGCGGGCGCAGTTGTGGCTGCCATGAACCCGCTTTTTCCGCAAAGAGAATTGGAATACCAGGTAAAAACTGCCGATGTGAAACTGGTGATCACGAATGCAGGAAAAGAAAACGATTTCCGGTCAATGGATTTGCCACGAAAACCGGATGTTCTCGTGATCACTAAAACCTGCAAATTACCAGGTTTCACCAGTAAACAGTTTTCTGATACTGAAAGGACTGTCTATCCGGTAACAAAAGGGTCAATTCACGCGGTAGCTCCTTCATCACCCGCGGTTTTGCAGTTCAGCGGCGGCACTACCGGTACGCCGAAAGCAGCAGTCGGAACTCATAAGAATCTTGTAGCGAACGTCACCCAGTTCCGAAGTTGGCTGGTTAACCTGGAAGATGGAAAAGAAACGTTTCTGGTCGCAATACCTATGTACCACGTTTACGGACTCGTTTTGGGATTGTTGCTGGGGGTGGCGACCGGGGCGACAATGGTGCTTGTGGAAAACCCTGGCAATGTTGATGAAATGCTGCTCACGATTGACAGATATCCGATCAGTTACTTCCCGGCTGTTCCATCATTATTCAATATGATCAACAATCACCCGGGAGTTATCAATGGTGCGTTTGATCTGCATCACATAAAAGCCTGTATTTCAGGTTCAGCCCCTCTACTTGAGTCTTTGCGTTTGGATTTTGAAAAATTCACAGGTGGATCGCTCGTAGAGGGCTTTGGGCTATCAGAGGCGCCAACCGCCACACATTGCAACCCAATTTTAGGTGAAAAACGAACCAGCTCGATCGGGTTACCGTTGCCTGATGTTGATTGCAGGATTATCAGCATTGATGATTACAAGGTAGACATGCCTTTGGGAGAGGAAGGGGAGTTGTTGATCCGCGGTCCGCAGGTGATGACAGGTTACTTTAACGCGGAGAAGGAAACCGCATCAACTTTGGCCGGTGGTTGGCTGCATACGGGTGACATTGCCAGAATGGACAAGGATGGGTATTTCTACATTTCAGGCAGGATCAAGGACCTCATCAAGGTGCATGGGATGCAGGTGTGGCCGGTCGAGGTGGAAGAGGTTCTTAGCAAGCATCCCGCGATCAAGGAATGTGCTGCAGCAGGAATTCCAGATGACAGGAGCGGGGAGAGAGTCAAAGCCTGGCTGGTGATGCAATCGGACGAAAACATAAGCCTTGCAGAAATTCGTGAATTCTGCCGCGGAAAGATTGCAGAATACAAAATCCCATCTGAGATAATGATCCGTTCAGCGCTGCCAAAAACACCAGTAGGCAAGGTGTTGAGGCGAGTCCTGGTTCAGGAACACCTGGAAAGCAGATAAAAAACAGGGAGCTTACGCTCCCAGTTCCTGTGTGTGATTAATTTCCGGTGTGCCAGAGTGGTGCGGGACAGGTGGCGGGAAGATTTTTTCAAATTCAACCCGTGAGAGTGTTTCAACTTCAAGCAGGCGATTGGCGATGTCATCCAGTTCCTTGCGATAGGTAGTCAGGATGGCTTTGGACTGGTTGTAAGCATCATTGACCAGTGTGCGCACTTCTTTGTCGATCTTTTCAGCGATCAATTCCGAATAATCGCGCTGTTCAGAAATCTCCCTGCCCAGGAAGATCATTTCTTCTTTCTGACCGTACACCATGGGGCCGAGTTCCGTACTCATCCCCAGGCGGGTGACCATGTTGCGCGCGAGCTGGGTGACACGTTCAATGTCATTAGAGGCACCCGAGGTAATGTCATCAAACACGAGTTCTTCTGCCGCGCGCCCACCGAGCAAGCCGACCATTTCAGCAATCAGTTTTTTGCGCGGCATCAAGGTGCGGTCGTCCATGGGCAGTGCGATGGTATAACCGGCAGCCATACCCCGGGCGATGATGGAGACCTTTTGAACCGGATCGGCTTCAGGCAGCGCGTTCATTACCACTGCGTGACCGGCTTCATGATAGGCAACGATCCGTTTTTCTTCCTTGCTGATCAGACGGCTCTTGCGTTCTGGGCCGGCGATAACGCGTTCGATTGATTCCTCGAATTCACTCTGACCAATGCTCTTCTTATTGCGACGGGCAGCTAAAATAGCGGCTTCATTGACCAGGTTCTCGATATCAGCGCCGACAAATCCAGGTGTAGCCTTACCGAGCAATGCCAGGTCAACCTCAGGATCAACTGGTTTGCCTTTAATGTGAACCCTTAAAATTGCTTCACGTCCCCTCACATCCGGGCGATCGAGTACCACACGGCGGTCAAAACGGCCAGGCCGCAGCAGGGCGGGATCGAGAATATCAGGGCGGTTTGTGGCGGCCATGATAATGATGTTTGTGTCGGTATCGAAGCCATCCATCTCAACAAGCATCTGGTTTAGCGTTTGCTCGCGTTCATCGTGTGAGCCGCCGAGTCCGGCACCGCGCTGTCGTCCGACCGCATCAATTTCGTCAACAAAAACAATACAAGGTGAATTCTTTTTCGCCTGGTCGAACAGGTCGCGAACACGGCTGGCGCCTACGCCAACGAACATTTCCACGAATTCCGAACCGGAAATCGAGAAGAAAGGAACACCTGCCTCTCCGGAGACAGCCTTGGCAAGGAGTGTTTTACCTGTGCCTGGAGGACCAACCAGGAGGACACCCTTGGGGATGCGTGCACCCAGTGCGACGAACTTTTGAGGTTCACGCAAGAACTCGACAACCTCTTTCAGTTCATCCTTGGATTCTTCGATCCCCGCTACGTCCGCAAAGGTCACGGTGGGATGATCTCCGGTGAACATGCGTGCGCGTGATTTACCAAAAGACATGGCAGCGTTGTTGCTTCCCTGTGCCTGTCGGAAAATGAAGAAGAAAGCACCACCGAGGAGCAGGAAGGGTAGAATGTAAAAGAGGGCGTTAAGAATCCCCGCGAAGGCTCCGGGGGGTTTAATTTCGATCTTAATGCCTTTTTGCGGATTTAACTCGTCTGAGGTTACACCAAGAGCGAGCAGCTGCTCCACCAGGGTGGTTTCAGCTTCCTTGGTTGTAGTTTTTTCATCACCAGAGGTCATAATGACGGTCAGTTCGTTTTCTTCTTCAACGATCCTGGCCACGTTTCCATTTTTTACTTCGTCAGCTAACTGGTTGATCGTGAGCACGTTATCTGCTGCGTTCTCCCGATTCAGACTAAAAACCACCAATACGATGATCGACGCAAAGAGGAGTAAATAAACAATGTACGATGGACTTCTAGGTTTCACAAGCTCCTCCAAATTTTCATAACATGTATAGCGATTATACCAATCCTTCTCAAGCAATACAGGGAATGTGTCGTAAAAAAAGGAAAGATTAATAGATTTCTAACAAACCGGTGGACATTTACCCAAAAAGGGGATTGCTCACACGAATCTGCTTAAGATGTTGTTCTTTCGGGCACCGATAAAAAAGTTACTCCGCAGGTTCAATAAACTTCAGCGGGTGACATTGACCACAACCGATTTGCGGTTGCTTGACCTGAGATTTTGATAGATGGCAGTAGGCTTTCACGGTGACATACCGTTTGAAAACACCCAACTTCCTTTTAATCTCCAGGGTTAATTGCATGTTTTCGCAGGCATTGGCACGTTTGATAGCTGGTACCGGGCAGTTCCGGCAAAGGTCAACGCTCCAATTGCGTGGAGGAGGTTGGTTACCAATCAACCGGCATTCCTCGAGATTTCTCCCGCGGTAATAATCTCCATAAAAATACGGGCATTCATTACCAAATGGTGTGCGCATGGCAACTCACAAGAACGCCAGATTTATCGACAGAACGGGCAAGCAAATTATTAAACCCTGGTTACATATTCACCGGTGCGTGTATCCACACGGATGGTATCACCGGTTTGAACAAAATAGGGTACACCGACTTCAAGGCCGGTCTCAGTGGTGACTTTCTTGGTAACGCCGGTGGCAGTATCTCCCCTTACGGCTGGTTCTGCATAAGTGACTAACAGATCGACCGTTGTCGGAAGTTCAACGTCGATTGGTTCGTTCTCAAAGAAAGTAAGCTTGACTTCCATTTCAGGTTTCAAGAACCCAGCGTAATCGCCAACGATGGAGCCGGAGATAGCAGGTTGCTCGTAAGTCACGAGGTCCATGAAGTGGTAGATCTCGCCGTCATTGTACAGATATTGAACATTGTGAAAATCCAATCTCACATCCTTGATGCGCTCGCCGGAGGTGAACGTTTTTTCCAGTGAATTGCCTTTGCGAAGGTCGCGAGCCTTGATGCGGATGGTCGCGTTACCGCGTCCAGGTTTGTTGAATGAATACTCCATTACCCGGTATAAATTACCGTCCAGTTCAAAGATCACTCCTTTACGAAGATCATTAACATCGATCATGAAGAATACCTCTTTTCAAATTCAAATTTAACCCTGAAATTATAGCCCAGCGATGGATGAATGACAAGATTGCGGGGGGAATTTACCTGTTTTTACCGTTTTTCTTGCTGCGCTTGAGTAGCAAAGGGCCAACCTGGTCAATGACAGGAGAAAACAACACCTCAAGCAGCGGAGAAAGAACCATGTACGATGGTACGTATATGACCTTCCTGGGAAGGCGGACTGCGCTCCACACTGCGTTTGCGACGCGCTCCACTGGAATTGCGAACTTTTCAGCAGGGATGGATCCCCCATTCTGTAATCCGCGAGCGGTAGAAAAGAACTCAGTTTTGACCGGACCGGCGCGAATGACCGTGGTACACACGCCTGTGTGTTTTAGTTCCCGGTGAGTCGAGGTGGTAAACGCATCCAGGTATGATTTAGAAGCAGAGTAGACCGCAATCCCTTGTTCGGGGAGTTTTCCGGAGATTGAACCGATGTTGATGACCCTGCCGAATTTTTTATTCACCATGGAGGGAATGAACAGGAGGGATAGGTGTGTAGCCGCCACAATATTGAGGTCTATGATATCCCTTGAGATAGACCAGGGCATTTCGTGAAAGTATCCATACCAGGCAATGCCGGCATTATTTACCAGGATATCCGGCATCAAATTTTGTGAAATTGTGGATTCATACAAGCGAATACGTTCAGACTCGAGTGATAAATCAGCCTGTATGATGGTTGATCGTCCGCCAGATGAGTTTATTTCTTCTTTAAGCTCCTCTAAACGATCCAACCGGCGGGCTGTGAGTATGACGTGCACCCCTTGGCGGGCAAGCAAAAGCGCAGCGGCTGCACCGATGCCACTGGATGCGCCTGTGATCAAAGCGATCTTGTCGTTGTATTCGTTCTCGGGCATGAGATAGTTATTTCTTGGTGGTTTTTTCTTTGCGGTCGGAGCCGAATTGTTTCCACCAGTTGAGCGTATCGCGGATGGATTCCCTGATCCTCCGGGGTGTGTACCCGAGAGAATTTCGAGCTTTTTCATTACTGATGACAGCGTTGCTCTGCAGGGTTTCAATGCTGTACTGGGTAAATTTGGGTTTTGTGCGGGTGATTTTGTAATACTGTTCAGCGAAAAAGGCAAAAAACCTGGCGAGTTTTATGGGAATATTCACAAGTCGGGACTTCACAGATAGGAGTTCCTTGACAATGCTCCACAGGTCTGAAACACGGATTAATTCCCCGGAAAGAATGTAGATCTGTCCGGTTTTTCCTTTTTCACGCGCCTGGATCATTCCCTGGACCACATCCCGGACATCCACAAAATCGTAGCTGCCATTGATCATGTAGTTGACCTTTTTCAGCATCCAGCCATTCATCAACTCGCCAAGTTCTGAACCTTTGAAGTCGAACGGACCGATGACTCCTGTTGGGCAAACGATCACCGCCGGTAGTCCTTCTTTCACCTTTTCCTGTACCAGGAGGGTGGCTTCAGCTTTTGACCGGTCGTAGGCGGCGACGTTGAATTTCGGGTCAATGGGTGTGGTCTCGTCGATTACCATGCCGTGAGGAATCCGTTTGAACGCGTGAATGGAACTGGTATATATGAATCGTTTAACATCTGCTTTCATCGCGGCTTTGATGATATTACGGGTTCCTTCAACATTCACTTCGTGGACAAAGTCATCCTGACCGGAGGAAATTGAAATGATGCCAGCGAGGTGAAAAACAGTCTCAACTCCTGCGAAAGCATCAGCCAGGCAATCGGGATCGAGGATATTGCCGTAGTGTATTTCAAGGTCTAGCCCTTCTATGGGAGCAAGGTCTTCGCCGGGTAATACCAAAACGCGCACAGATTCTCCCCGCCTGATCAGTTCCTTAACCAGAACGTTACCAATATGCCCGGTTCCGCCGGTAACAAGGTTCATAATTTACTCCAATTAATTTTGTGTAGTTTACGGCATTGCAATATTTGCATAAAAATCCCCACCATCAATGTTGATGTATTGAGGTGGAATAACAAAATCACCTCAATCAACCATATTGATTGTAGTCAGTACAAAGGATGCTGTAATGTGACGAAAGGTAGAATGGGGGTCACATTTTAAAAAGGCCGGGTCATTCTAACGACCCGGCCTCAAATGCAGACGAATTACTAGCCGATCTTGGGTTCGATCAGGCCATAGTCCCCATCCCTGCGTTGATACAATACATTTATCGAATTGGTATTTACATTGTAGAAGATGAAAAAATCTTCATGGTCTAGAAGTGCCATCTGCTCAATAGCTTCGCTTTCGTCCATTGGTACCAGTGTGAATGTTTTCCTGCGCACAATAGCAGTTCTTTCTTCAGGTTCAAGTTCAGCTGGCACAGGCACAACTTCAGAAGCAGGGATGCCGTCACCGCGTCCGCGGCTGCGTTTTCCCTTGAAGCGCTCAATCTGGCGATGCATTTTGTCGACCGCTTTGTCAATTGCAGCCAGCAGGTCTATGTCACGTTCCTCCGTGCGCAGCACGAAGCCTTTTCCAGTAATGGTCAACTGTGCGATTTCGCGATCCGAACGATTCCTGGCGTTCCTGGCGAAAGAGAGGTCAAATTTCATGGATTCGATATCCGGCAATAATCTTTCCAATCTCGGTGTTTTCTTTTCAACATATTCTTGAACCCGGTCGGTCAATTCCATGTTCTTTACGTTTATTACAATTTTTTCGTCCATCTTTGCCTCCAAATGATTTTTAGATTTGATCATCTGCCAATAATTCACCCGGCACTTGCTGTTTTCTTAAGGTCTTCGCTATGGAAAACGCCACTACCTGTGATGCACCGGCTTCTTTCAGAGCCTTTGCACAGTGATTAATGGTTGACCCGGTAGTGATAATATCATCCACCAAGAGCACTTTCCTCTTCTTAAGTTTAGCAGGATTTGCTGAAAATGCATCTTTAAGCAACTCATCGCGTTCAAATTTCGTTCGGTTTACCTGGGTACCGGTGTCCTTATTACGTCGCAGGGCTTTCGTTGAGTGCTCCACCTGGAAATTCGCTGCGATCGGACGGGATAACAGCGCAGATTGGTTATAACTGCGCTCTTTCAGGTGCTCTTGAGAAATGGGAACGGGAATGACCAGGTCAAAAGCCCAATTTTTCGGCCTTAACGACGAAATGAGAAAAGAAGAAAAATACTCTCCCAGGCCTATATTCTGCCTGTATTTGAGCGCATGAATTGCTTCTCGTAACACACCACCATAAACTGCCCAGGACGCAGCAGCGTCAAAGTAAACTTCTGAGGTGCTGCATTGCGCGCAAACTGACCGCCCATCATCAATTTTCCTCCCGCAGAAAGCGCACAGTGAGCCTTGAATTACCTCTACTTGAGAAAGGCAATCTGCGCAGAAGCGTTCGCCACTCCGTCCGCAGCCTGCACACACCGGCGGGTAAAGCCAATCGGCGGCCACCCAGAGCAGACGGCGCAGGTCATAAGCAAGGTTCACATTATTATTTTACAGGAAAAACGATCAACCCCCAAATATGCCTGACTCAATAATCTGCATCACAGCTGGGGCTAAAAGGATGATGAGGATCGATGGGAACATGATGAAAGCCATTGGAACAAGCATTTTTATCGGAGCCTTGTGAGCTTCTTCTTCTGCCAGTTGACGCCGGCGGATGCGCATCTGGTCCGCTTGTACGCGCAGTACCTTGGCCATACTCACACCCAATTGCTCGCTCTGGACAATGGCTGCCACAAAGCTGGTCAATTCGCTGATACCAATGCTATCCTGCATGTCGTGCAGAGCTTCTCGTCGCAGCTTGCCAAGTTGGATCTCCTGGATCACGCGGGCGAAGGCGAGAGATAACTGGGAGTTCCACTTTTCAGCAACCCTGGACATGGCAGCATCGAACCCCAAACCGGCTTCAACACAGATCGTCAACAGGTCAAGCGCGTCCGGCAGGTCTTTGCGCACCTGCTTCTGACGTTTAGAAATCGTACTTGAAAGTTGGAAATGTGGGATATAAAAGCCCAGTAAAGTCATTACCACGGTGAAGAGAAAAACTCTTCCTGAGGGAATGTTATTCCCAAGGATTTTCAGCAGGGTGAAGGTCAGCCCGCCTACCAGCAGGCCGCCAATGAATTGAAGAGTAATGAATACTGTCGCGTCCATGCGGGATGACCTGCCCGCCAGTTCCAGGCGCCGATTGATGCGGCTCAGCCAATTTTGTGGAGTGAAGCGCAGGGTGATCTCACCCAGTTTTCGCGCGAGCGGGTAAATGACGCGCTCGGTGAACGGCATCGTCATCTCCAATTTTTCCAGGTCAACCTGTTCGCCGCTCTTGCTGAATTCTTCCAGGCGATCGAACATGCGCATGTCGTTTTCGGAATATGGATTTCTAATTCCGATGACCACCAGGATAGCCGCGATCACTAAAATTACACCAAGGAAAGCCAGGATCACCCACATATCAGGTTCCTCTAAACCTCAATTTTTGTAAAGCGGTTCATCACAATGTAACCGATGATCGATAGCAGGACTGCGGCTACTAAAGCGATGTATCCGCAAGGCAAGGGTGTATTCGCTTCTTTATCGATCAGGATCAGCAGATACTCGCGATTGATCATAAATATCGCTAAAAATAGGAATGCAGGGAGCAAACCGAGGAATTGAGCCGAGAACTTCATCTGGGCGGTTAGAACGCGAATCTCACCCTTGACGCGTACTCGCTCGCGGATCGTGTGGGAAATTGTGTCGAGGATTTCCGCCAGGTTGCCGCCTACTTCGCGCTGAACTTTGATCGCAGTGATCACCAGGTCAAGATCCTCGCTGGGAATCCTTCGCAGCAGGTTATCAAGCGCCTTTTCGGTGGAGACCCCAAGCTGAACTTCCTGGACTACACGGCGAAATTCCTCATTGATCGGCGCGGGCATTTCTTTGGCGACCGCTTCCATGGCCTGCAGGGTAGAATAACCAGCCCGCAGTCCGTTCACCATCAGGCTGAGCATGTCGCCCAACTGGTTGTTGAATTTGATCAGCCGGCGATTTCTCTGGGAACGAATGTATATCCCTGGAAGAAGGAACCCCAACACAGCCCCGCCTGCGGCCAGAAGGAAGGATTTCGAGCCAAGAAAATATCCGAGGACTGCGACAGAGATTACAGAAGCAACGATCACCAGGATGTACTCACCAGCTTTCATCCGGATATCCGCTTGCGCCAAATCCTTGGATATTCTCTCAGACCAGGTGGTCTTTTCTACCCTTCTCGTCAACCATTCAGATATTATGGAACCCCTGGTTGTGATCTGTTGATCGATGGGGATCCCTCGGTCAGCGAAGGCTTCCAGCCTGGCCTCTTCAGCGGTGCGCTGTCCAGAAATGGTCAGGTAAACACCCAGTCCAATGACCACCGCTACCAGTGCACCACCTATCCACAAGAAGATCGTCGGGTTCATGATTTCCCTTTTACAGGATCACCTTCGCACACCAATACCGAACACGGATGGCGGCAGATGAATCCCTGAGGCTTCGATTTTTTCGATGAATTTGGGGCGCAAGCCGGTTGGCCGCAGCCTCCCGATGACCCGGTTGTTTTCGTAGCCAAGCTGTTCAAAAGTGAAGATGTCAGTCATTGTGATGACTTCCCCCTCCATCCCCGAAACTTCGGTGACATTCACCACTTTGCGTGTACCATCACGCAACCGTTCCTGGTGGACCACAAGATCAATGGCAGAGCTGACCTGTTCGCGGATCGCGCGTACAGGCAGTTCCATACCGGCCATCATCGTCATGGTCTCTATCCTCGAAAGACTGTCGCGCGGAGTGTTGGAGTGGCAGGTGGTCATTGAACCATCATGACCGGTGTTCATAGCCTGCAGCATATCCAGGGCGGCTTCATCGCGAATCTCACCAACGATGATGCGATCAGGGCGCATGCGCAAAGCGTTGATCACCAGGTGGCGGATGGTAATCTCACCTTTATTCTCAATGTTCGGCGGCCTGGATTCCAACGTGACAACGTGCTCCTGGCGGAGCTGAAGCTCAGCGGCATTCTCAATGGTGATGATGCGTTCATCAGAGGGAATAAAGGCGGAAAGGACGTTAAGCAGCGTTGTTTTACCGGAACCGGTACCGCCGGAAATAACAATATTGATGCGGGCTTTCACACAGGCATCAAGGAACTGGATGGCTTCAGGAGTGATGGATCCCAGTTGAACAAGCTGGTCTACCGTGAAGGGGCTGCGGGCGAATTTTCGTATCGTCAGTACCGGCCCCACGAGTGAAATGGGCGGGATGATGGCGTTGACACGGGATCCATCCGGGAGACGGGCATCTACATAAGGGCTGGACTCGTCAATGCGCCTGCCAAGTGGGGAGACGATCCTCTCGATGATACGCATCACATGCTCGTCATTTTCAAAGGTTAACGGCAGTTTGGTGATCTTTCCGCGGCGCTCTACGTAAATATTGCGGGCACCGTTCACCATAATTTCAGTCACGGTGTCATCTTCAAGAAGAGGTTGCAGCGGTCCGAGGCCGAGAATTTCGGCTGCGATCTGTTCAAACAGGCGGCTTTTTTCCGTTCGAGAAAGTACAAAATTCTCTTCTGCGAGGATCTGGTCAAATAGATCCTGAATCGTGCGGCGAACCTCGTGCACCTTTGAAACATCGACGCTTGGGTCTAACTCAGATAATAACTTGTTTTGAACACGGGTCTTCAGATCCTGGTAAGTATCCTGGGCGGTCTGCGCCGCAGAAGACAGCGCGCGCCTTGTTTGTAACGGTGGGACGGATGGATTATCCGTAGCGCCATTATGAACATCAGCCGCCTGATTATCTGTTGATTGGATGCGCCTTAGTATCGACATTAAATGAACTCCTTAATTCAGGAAGCGGAGTTTTCCTTGACTGGATTTACCCGTTCTTTTACCTGGTCGGCGAGTAAGTGAATTGCTTTGGACGCCAACAGGTTCTTATTCTCGATGATAAAGGGGACACCACGGTTGACCGAATTGCTGATAATACGATCTTCATAAGGGATGGTCACCTGGATTGGTTGTTTCAGAGTGTCGCCGACCCTTTCTGGCGTGATCGCAACGCGGCGGTCATAGCGATTCATTACAAAGAATATGCGGTCACGTTCAATGCCTGAAGCGTCGGCGAGTGAAAGGAATTGATGGGCATTCTTGATCGATGGGATATCCTGCGTGGTCACCAGAATGATCAGGTCAGCGATATCCAGGCAGGTTTGCACCATCTCAGTGAGATAGGTTGAGGTATCGACGATGATGTAGGTATACATCTGCCGCATGTAGGCGAGGATGCGTGAAATTGATTCACCTTTCCCCCCGTCGGCGAATTCAGGCTGCTTGGGGGCCGTCATGATGTGAATGCCGGTCTTCTGGTTGACCGCCATTACATCCTCAATGATGTCCGGATCCAGCTCTTCAGAATGCTCCAGCAGTTCCAGGAAGGTGTTGCGGCTGTGTTCGTTATAAAAGACCGCGACATCCCCGAAAAGCAGGTTGGTATCCACCAGGGCAACCTTGTTATCACCTGTTTTCAGCACGGTGGCGAGATTTGTGGCAATGGTGGTGCTGCCCACGCCGCCCTTGGGGCTGTATACCACGATGATTTTTCCTGAGGGCGGATTTGGCAGGACCATTCCCAGTGGAAGGGTGACCGGTGTGCCGTTCGTCTGAAAGGGCGCGACAACGAACTTGGATTTTTCTTCAATGGCGAACTCACCTGCACGTCGGACCGCTGTCGTCAGGTCGTCGATCAAGGGTGGTTTTGAGAGGAAATCACGCGCACCGGCCAGCATGGCGCGGCGCATGTAATTTGGATCGTTCTGGACTGAAAGAATGACCACCTGGATGAAAGGGACTTTCTTGCGAATGGCTTCGGTGGCGGTGATGCCATCCATATCCGGCATGTTGATGTCCATGACCATGACATCGGGTTTTAGCTGCTGAGCGATTTCGATCGCCTGGACCCCGGAGCGCGCTGTGCCGATCACCTCTATCGATGGCTCGAACTGCAGCATCCTCAGGATCATCTCACGTGATTCATCAATGTCATCTACAACGACTACATTTACTTTATACAGCTCGGTCATCAACTCTCCAGATTTAGTATTTTTTATTGCTACCGGTAAATGGTAAATTTTCAGGGCTGGTTCAGAATGTAGTCCTCGAAAGTCGGGAAGACGAGGGTGTCCACTCGCGGCTCCACGCCGTAGGGCAGTTTGACCGGGGCGGGGATATTCTTCTGGTCCATGATGTACTGCAGCGTGACCGGATCGGTTATAAATGGAGCTGTATCCCCGGCGCTCTTGAGCGCCAGCGAGAGCTTGGCACCGGAAAGCGAGAGATAATTGAGAATGAGCGTATCCTGCGGGGAGATAACGATGGTGATCGAGCCGGGGTATGCCGGACCTGTCGGCGCGGGGGCTTCTTCGGTGGCGACGACCTCAGTTGGAGCTGCTGCCGGGGCTGCCATGACTTCTTCAAGCGGGAACATACCGACATTCAAGACCATAGCATCCTGAATGACCGATTGGCACACCAGGCGCGGTCGCTGCAATTCAGAAGGGATCACATAGATAGGCTGGTTGGTCGTGCTATCCACCTCAAAGCGACCGCGAGAGATGGATTCCCCATCCACATATGGACCTCCAGATAAGACGTTCATCGAAATTGCTCCGCTGGGCTCAGAGACCGTAGACTGCGCACCGAATGTGATAACCGTGTCGTTGGGCAGGCGGGTCTGGTAGCTGGTATCGAGTTCGGTCAGCAGCATACAGCCGACAACCATCACATGGTCTCCCTGCGTGGGGGCATAAGCTACAGCCGTCTCGGGGCTTACAGCCAGGGAATAAGCAGTCATACCGGCGGGGATATCAAAAGCCGCCAGTGACCCGCTACCCTCGTGGATGACCATGCTGGAGGTGAGGGGGACTGCCGGGTCGATGTTGTACTTGGCCTTGGTGCCGATGGCGTCATTAATCGAGGTAAAGAAGGTTCCCTGTACCAGCTGGTTCTTGGGATAACCCAGGGTCGTCAGCACGTCCGCGGTGATGATCTGACCGCGCGGGATGAACTGGGATGCGACGACAATATCCACCATCTCGTAAGCCGGGGTGGGCGAGGCAGCGATATCACCGAGGTTGTTCCCCCGGTTCCTGTTGAGAAGAAGATAAGCCAGTATTGATGCGGCGATCAGTATCAGTAAAACGTAGATGATGATTCTTCCAGAACGTTTTTTCATAGCAGCCATCGTGCCCTCCTGAGATCATTTGTTGAGCAGGGGAAACCAGATATAATTATACGGCAAATAGCATAAACGATTACTTACTATAGTATTAATGCAAATGAGAAAGACTTAACAAATAAGAAAGGCTCAACAATCAGCCTCTCTTATTCGAGTTGATACTTAGTTGATTGATTTGTGCCTTACGTTCGTGTTAGTGCATTGTTTATGCGGTTAAAGACATTTCCGATCTGAGGTCCTAGAAGCGTGAGGGCAGCGATCACTACAATTGCAATTAAGACGATGATCAATGCGTACTCAACTAAACCCTGGCCTTTCTCTTTCGCTGCGAATAACATGATTTTTTCCTCCTTTCTTGTGATTTCTTGTTTTAACTGAATATACTATATAACAAATTATTGTATTCGTACATTACAAATAACTTACAGCAAAAACCGTACACGTTTATCTATCAAGCATCTGGTATCTGATTGGTAATAAAGTTGAAGGTGTTGCCGAGAGTTGTACCAAAAAGCGTGACTGCCAGGATGACCACCAGCGCGATTAGCACGATGATCAAGGCATATTCCACGAGGCCTTGCCCTTTTTCTGAACTATTTAATAACATGATGAATCCTTTTCTAATGATGAATAAATGATGCAATCAGTATAGCAAGATTTCTCCAATTTCCGCATAATAAATATGCAAACCGCTTGCTCCCTTTTGTCAATATTTCCGTATAATATAAGGAGTATCTAACAATTATCA